>JACQBB010000036.1 GCA_016194625.1 Elusimicrobiota bacterium
AGGTCCTCGCCGACCTCGTCGAGGACGGCGCGCGCGGCGATCACCGGGACCTTCGCGGACGCCCAGCGGCGCACCGCGGCGGTCTCCATGTCGCACGCGAGCGCGCGCTGCTCGGCGCCGAGCCTGCGCTTCATGTCGGGCTTCAGGACGACGTTCGTGTGCAGCATCCGGCCGAAACTGAAGCGGAGCCCCAGCGCCTTGGCGGTCTCGCGCAAGGGCGCGACGAAGTCCATCTCGACCTCGCGCGCGTCGGCGACGACGTCGCCGGAGCGCAGGTCTTCCTGCATCGCCCCGCACAGTCCCGCGCTGATCGCCAGTCCGTAGTCGCCCGCGACGAAGTCGTTCTCGAGCCGCTCGCTGGTCTTCACCGCGCCCATGCCGGTCTTGACCAGCACGACGCGGCGGCCGCCGACGGAGCCTTCCCAGCGGGCGTCGCCGGCGGGGGAGAGGCCCAGGCCCTTGGCGAGCGGCTCGGCCTCCCAGCGCGTGGCCGCGGTCAGCAGCACGGCCGTCTTCGGAAGGGCGGCGCGCGGGGTCTCGTCCGTCATATCGCTCATCGTGTTCATGCGGCCGCGGGCGCCTTCGTGTAGCCGTTCGCGGCGAACCAATCGGCGGCGTCCTTCAGCGCGGCCTTCGCCGGGCGCGAGGAATAGCCGAGCTCCGTCTTCGCCTTCTCGGACGAGAACCACATGTAGTGGCGCGCCATCCGGATCGCGTCGAGCGGGGCCATCGGCTCGGTGCCGCGCATGCGCGCCAGCGCCGTGTCGAGCGCGCCGAACGCGTAGGCGACCGCGTACGGGGTCTGGAAGCGGGGGGCGGGCCGGCCGGTGACCTCGGCGAGCAGGTCGAGGACCTGCTTCAGCGTGAGGTTCTCGCCGCCCAGGATGTAGCGCTCGCCGACGCGGCCCTTCGTCGCGGCGAGCCAGTGGCCTTCGGCGACGTCGTCGACGTGGACCACGTTCATGCCGGTGTCGATGTACGACGGCATGCGGCCGTTCATGAAGTCGGTCACGATGCGCCCGGTCGGGGTGGGCTTCACGTCGCGCGGACCGATCGGCGCGGCCGGGTTCACGATGACGACCGGCAGGCCCTCGGACTTCGCCAGCCGCCGGGCCAGGACGTCGGACAGGTACTTGGACTTCTTGTAGTGGCCGACGACCTCTTCCGCGGAGGCGTACTCGCTGGCCTCGTCCACCGGAGCGTGGTCGTCGGGAACCTTCACCGCGGCCACCGACGAGCAGTGCACGATGCGCTCGACGCCGGCCTTCGCGGCCGCGCGGATCACCAGCTCGGTCCCGTCCACGTTCGCGCGGTACATCTCGTCGGGGTTCGGCACCCAGATGCGGTAGTCCGCGGCCACGTGGAAGACGTAGCGGCAGCCGGCGACGGCGTTCTCGATCGCCTCGCGGTCGAGGAGGCCTCCCTCGACCAGCTCGACGCCCAGGCCCTCCAGGTTGCGGCGGTCGGACCCGCGGCGCGCCAGCGCGCGCACCTTCAGCCCCTTGGCGAGGAGGCTGCGCGCGAGGCTCGCTCCGACGAAGCCGGTGCCGCCGGTGAGGAAGGCCGAGTCCACTTAGCTCTTCGTCCCCGTCAGCGTCTTGGACTCTTCCCGGGCCACCTGCTCCTCGTAGGAGCCGGTGCGGTCGTACGAGGCCTGCACCTTCTTCGGGGCCTTGATGGAGGCGAAGTCGGCGACCATCTCCATGAACTTGGAGAGGCTGGAGAAGGACTCCGCCACGGCCGAAGGCTCGAAGCCGCAGTGCGTCATGCAGTTCAGGCACTTGGGGTTGCCCGACGCGTGGCCGTACTTGGACCAGTCGGTGGTCTCCAGGAGCTCCTTGTAGGTCGACGCGTAGCCGCCCTCGTTCATCAGGTAGCACGGGCGCTGCCAGCCGAACACGTTGCGCAGGGGGTTGCCCCACGGCGTGCAGTCGTAGTCGCGCTTGCCCTCCAGGAAGTCCATGTAGAACGGGGAGTGGTTGAACGCCCAGCCCTTCGTGCGCCAGTCCTTGAGCGCCTCCTTGAACCAGGCCTTGGACTGCTCCTGCTTGAGGAACAACTGCTGTTCCGGGGCCTTCTCGTAGGCGTAGCCGGGGGAGATCATCATCCCGTCCAGGCCCATCGCCATGTTGTCGTCGAAGAACCGGCGGAACTCCTCGGCGGACTCGCCCGAGAAGATCGTCGAGTTCGTCATCACGGTGTGGCCCAGGGCCTTCGCCTTCTTGATGGCGGCGACCGCGGTCTTGTAGACGCCCTGCTGGCAGACCATGCGGTCGTGCGTCTTCTCGACGCCGTCCAAGTGGACGGAGAAGATCAGGTAGGGCGACGGCTTGAACTTGTGCAGGTTCTTCTCGAGCAGGATCGCGTTCGTGCACAGGTAGATCGGCTTCTTGCGCGCGATGAAGCCCTCGACGATCTGCTGGATCTCGGGGTGGATCAGGGGCTCGCCGCCGGCGATGGAGACGATGGGCGCGCCGCACTCCTCCACGGAGTCGAAGCACTCCTGCGGCGTCAGGCGCTTGCGCAGGATGTCGGTCGGGTACTGGATCTTGCCGCAGCCCGCGCACTCCAGGTTGCAGGCGAACAGGGGCTCGAGCATCATCACGAGCGGGTACTTCTCGACGCCCTTCATCTTCTGGGTGACGAGGTACTTGAAGACGGCCAGCTGAGCCTGCATCGACATCGCCATGGGGGTTCTCCTTGCGTCTTACGCGTGGGCGCGGCCCTCGAGGAGGGCCTTGCGGTAGCTGCCGAGCGCCTGCAGCGGGAAGTAGTTGCGGTACATGGTGTACTCGAGGTAGTACACCTTCGGGAAGCCGGTGCC
>JACQBB010000369.1 GCA_016194625.1 Elusimicrobiota bacterium
CCCCTTTTCCAGAGAGGACACACCATGAGCGTTCCCGGCACCCCTGACAGACCCCTGTGCGTCGCGATCGTCGGCTCCGGCCCGTCCGGCCTGTACGCCGCCGACGCGCTCCTCAAGACCGCCGGCCTGACCGCCCGCGTCGACGTGTTCGACCGCCTGCCGACCCCGTTCGGACTGGTCCGCGGCGGCGTGGCCCCGGACCACCAGAAGATCAAGGCCGTGGTCGCCGTGTACGAGAAGCTCCTGCAGGACCCGCGCGTGCGCTTCTTCGGCAACGTGAAGCTCGGCCGCGACGTCACGGTCGACGACCTGCGCGCCCGCTACGACCAGATCGTGTACGCGGTCGGCTGCGAGAGCGACCGCAAGATGGGCATCCCGGGCGAGGACTTGAAGGGCTCCTTCTCCGCGACCGAGTTCGTGGGCTGGTACAACGGCCACCCCGACCACCGGAACCACCAGTTCGACCTGTCCTGCGAGGCCGCCGCCGTCGTCGGCATCGGCAACGTGGCCATCGACGTGGTCCGCATCCTGTCCCAGGACCCCGAGGTCCTGGCCAAGACCGACATCGCCGCCCACGCCGTCGAGGCGCTGCGCAAGAGCAAGATCAAGCGCGTGTACCTGCTCGGCCGCCGCGGCCCGGTGCAGGCGGCGTTCTCGCCGAAGGAGATCGAGGAGCTGGGCGAGGTCCAGCGCGCCGACCTGGTCGTCGCTCAAGACGAACTGGCGCTCGACCCGGTCTCTCAATCCGGCCTCTCCGACGCCGAGGCCAAGAAGAACTTCGATTATCTGAGCGAGGCCGCGCATCGCGGGGCGGGCTCCAAGGCGCACAAGATCTTCGCGCGCTTCTGCGTCTCCCCCGTCGAGCTGATCGGCAAGGACGGCAAGGTCGCGGCGCTCAAGATCGAGCGCAACGCCCTGGAGCCGGACGGCAAGGGCTCGGTGAAGGCCAAGGGCACCGGCAAGTTCGAGACGCTGGAAGGCGTCGGCCTGGTGTTCCGCTCGGTCGGCTACCGCGGCATCCCGACGCCCGGCGTGCCGTTCGACGAGAAGGCGGGCCGCATCGCCAACGACGCGGGCCGCATCGTCAACGGCAGCGTGGTCCTGGGCGAGTACGTGGTCGGCTGGGCCAAGCGCGGCCCCTCCGGCCTGATCGGCACCAACAAGGCCGACTCGGTCGCCACGGTCGCCCACATGCTCGCCGACCTGAAGGACGGCAAGCTGGCCGCCCGCCCGGTGGACGCCTCGCTCGAGTCCACCCCGAAGCTGCTCGCCTCCAAGGGCGTCAAGCCGATCACCTTCGCGCAGTGGAAGGAGCTCGACAAGCTGGAGAAGGCCAACGGCGCCAAGGCCGGCAAGATCCGCGAGAAGTTCACCCGCGTGGAGGACATGGTCTCCGCCCTCTCCGCGGCCGTCTAGGCCCCCGGACCCATCCTTATAAGGGTCCGAAGCCTCTGACGCAAAAGGCGCCCCGGGCATACAATCAGAGTATGATGGGGCGCCTCTCTTTCCTCCTCGGCCTTCTCCTCGCGGTCCCCGCGACGGCCCAGACGCGCGTCGCGCTCCCCGTCGAAGCCCGGATCGCCGCCCCTTCCGGCGCCGTCGGCTCGGTCCTGGCGGCCCCGTCGGCGCTGACCGGCGCCGCGCTGGCCCCGTCCGCTCTGACCGCCGCGCCCGCGCTCTCCGCCGTCGCCGCGCCGCAGGTCGCCGCGTCGCCGGTCGCGGCGGCCGCCGTCGCCGCGGCGCCGGCCCTCGCCCCGGCACCGGTCTCCGCCGCCGGCCAGGCCGCCGCGCTCGTCGCCGGCGGCGACAAGACCCCGGCCTCCGCCGAGACGAAGGCCGCCGCGGCGTTCGACGGCGGCCGCCCGCTCAACGTGCTGATGGCCGGCGCCGAGGCCGTCCCGTTCATCAAGACCGGCGGCCTGGCCGACGTGGTGGACGCGGTCTCGCGCGGCTTGGCCGACCGCGGCCACAAGGTGATGATGGTCCTGCCGAAGTACCGCTCCTTGAAGCTGGACGGCGTGGAACTGAAGAAGGCCGGCTCCGTGACCGTGCCCATCTCCGGCCAGAACCAGACCGCCCAACTCTGGACCGCGAAGCTCAACGGCGTGGACGTGGTCCTGCTCGACCATGCGGAGTACTACGACCGCCCGGGCGGCCCCTACCAGGGCAAGTCCTCGATGTACGGCGACGACGACAACGCCGAGCGCTTCGCGTTCTACTCGCGCGCCGCGCTGGAGGCCGCGAGAGCCCTCGGCTTCAAGCCCGACGTCGCCCACGCGCACGACTGGCACGCGGGCCTGATCCCCGCCTTCCTGAAGCTCGTCTACCAGAACGACCCGTTCTTCGCCGCGACGCGCTCGGTGGTCACCATCCACAACCTGGCGTTCCAGGGCGTGTACTCCGAGGACACGGCCGCGAAGATGGGCCTGCCGGCCGACGCGGCGGCCCCGATGGGCCCGGTCGAGTACTGGGGCAACACCAGCTTCCTGAAGGGCGGCCTGGTCCTGGCCGACGCGGTCACCACCGTCTCCCCGACCTACGCCCGCGAGATCCGCGCCGCGCCCGAGTTCGGCATGGGCATGGAGGGCGTGCTCAACGCGCGGCCCGACGGGGTGCGCGGCATCCTCAACGGCCTGGACCCGGAGCTCAACGATCCGAAGACCGACGCGCACATCGCCCGCAACTACGGCCCCGAGAGCGTCGCCGAGGGCAAGGCCGAGAACAAGGCCTGGATCCAGAAGCACCGCGGCCTGAAGGAAGATCCGGACGCGCCGCTGTTCGTGGTCGCCTCGCGACTGGCCGGCCAGAAGGGCATCGACCTGGTGGTGGACTCCCTCGACGAGATCGTCGCGCGCGGCGGACAGGTGCTGATCACCGGCTCCGGCGACAAGGACCTGGAGGCCGCCGTCGCCGCGGCCGTCGCCAAGCACCCGGGCATGGTCGCCTCGCACCCGTTCGACGAGGTCTTCGTCCACGCGGTGTACGCCGCCGCCGATTTCCTGCTGATGCCGTCCCGCTTCGAGCCGTGCGGCCTGTCCCAGCTGATCGCCCACCGCTACGGCACGCTGCCCATCGTCAATCCGACCGGCGGCCTGGCCGACACCGTGCGCGACCTGCGCGCCGACGCCGAGCGCGGCGACGGCGTGGTGATGCGCGAGTTCTCCATCTTGGGCCTGACCGAGGCCGTCGAGGCCGCGATCGCCGGCTATCGCCACCCCACGGCCCTGACGGTCGCGCGCGCGACCGCGATGGCCAACGACTCCTCCTGGGGCCCGGCGCTCGACGCGTACGAGGCCTTGTACCGCGAGATCACCGGCGCGCCCGCCAGCCGCCCGTAAAGCGCCGCCCCCGCGTCGTCGGCCAGCGCCAGCTCGACCAGTTCCGCCAGCGACGCGCGCCGCGCCGGCTCCACCGCCCGATAGTCCCGCCGGATGGTCTCGTCCACGGCCCTCATGACCGCCTCGGTCCCGCCGTGGGGCGAGACCTCCAAGCGCCAGCCGGAGGCGCGCCGCTCCTTGAGGCGCACGACTCCCGCGTCCTCCAACCGCAGCAGCGCCCGCGTCAGCGCCTCGCCGTCCTCGCCGCTCATCGCGATTTCGCCGGGTCCCGGTCGCGGGTCGCGCCCCAACGCGAGCCACGCCACCTCGGCTTCCCGCCGTTCGACTTCCGCGCCCGGGAACGCCGCGAGGTGGAACGAGTAAGCCCGCGTGACGTCGTCCCGCTCGTCCGCCTTCGAAGCGCCGTTCTCGGCCCGCAGCGATTCCAGCGGCAGCTCGGCCCAGCGGCGCGCCCGCCGCCGCGACGCGCACTGCAGCAGCATCCAGCACCGCGCCGGGAGCCCGTCGCGCCCCGCCCGCCCCGCCTGCTGGAAGTATTCCTCCAGCGACGCCGGCAGTCCCAAGTGCACCACGAATCGCACGTCGGCGCGGTCCACTCCCAAGCCGAACGCTTTCGTCGCGAACAGCAATCCCCGCGTCCCGGCCAGGAAGCCGTCCGCCGCGCGCCGCCGGACCTCCGTCCATCGCCCCGCCTCGGCCCCCGCCGGCGGCCGTCCGGTATAAGCCGCCGCGTCCAAGCCTTCGGCCCACACGAGCTCCTCGGCCAAAGTCGCCGCCCCCAACGGCCCGTCCACGCGCGGGCAGAAAACGATGCCCGGCCCGGAGCGCCCGTCCGGCAGCACGCGCGTCAGCAGCTCGCGCAGCCGCACCGCGTGGTCCGGCGCGGCGCTGGTCCACACGCGGAAGCTCAGGTTCGTCCGCGGCGCCCCCGCGCGCACCAGGGCCGGAGTCCGCAGTCCCAGCACGCGCTCGGCCTCGGCCCGCGCGCCGCTGCCCACCGCGCCGGAGGCGGCGCACAGCGCCGGCGCGCGCCCCGGCGTGGCGGCCCACTCGCGCAGGCGCGCGCCCAGCGCGCGGTACGACGGCCGCCAATCGGGCCCGCGCCGCGCCGCGCACTGCGCCTCGTCCACCACGACGAGCGGCACGCCGCCGGTCTCGGCCGCCCCGCGCAGAGCCCGCCGGAACGCGTCCGAGTCCAAGCGCTCCGGCGCGGCCAGCGCCACGCGCAGTCGTCCCTCGCTCAAGTCCTTGAGTCCCCGCGCCGTGCACTCCGGGTCGTCGCCCACCAGAAGCCCCACCGGCCCGCACCCGGCCGCCGCCAGGCGCCGCGCCTGGTCGCGCAGGAGGGCGCGCAGGGGCGCAACTATCAGCGTCGTCCCCGGCGACAGCATGGCCGCGAGATGGAACACCAGAGATTTCCCCGCGCCCGTGGGCATGGCCAAGGACAGGTCCCGACCCGCGAGCAGGGCGCTCACGCCCTCGGCCTGCCCCTCGCGCAGTCCGTCCACCCCGAACAACCGCCGCGCGAGCGACGCGAGCGCCTCATCGTCCCGCCGGAACTCCATCGGCCCCGCCGCGAAGCGATGTTCCTCCATCGCCTCGCCGCCGTCGCTCACCCAGACCGCGCGCCGTCCCGGCCGGGCGTCTCCGGTCCAAGACACGAACAGCGTTTCTTCTTCCTCGGGGTCCTCGTCCGGATACATCCGCCCCAACTCCGCGCGAAGCGCGGCATAGTCCCGCCGCGCGGCCTCATACAGCCATTGCGCTTCCTCGTGCGAGAACGCCCCCATCCGCGCCAAGTCTCCGTCCAGTCGCACGGGAACGCCGGTCCCGGCCAAGACCACGGCGCATTGAAGGCGATGGAATACGCCCGCGGCCATCATCGCGCGCCGTCCAAAGCGCGCCGTCAACTCAGCCTCGACCGCGGGCCCGGACGACACCAACGGCGCCCGGGTCAGCATCTTCCAGGCCAAACTGCGGGTCCAACTCCCCTCCGGCGGCTCCTCCATCACGGTGCAGGTCCACCGCGCCCACGCCGCCGCGCGCGGATTTCCCGCCGCGCGCCTCACGGCCGCCGCCGTCGCCCCCGCCGCTCCGATCGCGATGTCCACACCGGTATACGCGGACCCCCGCTCGAAAGTTCCCCGCCCGAAGCGCTACAATGACGGCGATGTTCTTCCCGCTCATCTACTGGGTCGTCGTCCCGATGTTCTTCGGCTGGCTGGTCATCCGCTGGCTGAAGAAGCACGCCCCGTCGCGCGCCACGCTGGAATTCCGCGACTTCTTCGACCGCCAGCCCATCGAGCCCAAGCGCTTCCGCGCCGCCCGCCGCGACGGACCGGGCAAGCTCACGCCGCTGGGCGACTTCGAGAAGCAGATCGAGGCCGTGGACGC
>JACQBB010000384.1 GCA_016194625.1 Elusimicrobiota bacterium
GGCTCGAAGATGTTGATCAGGCCGACCTCCGCCGTCTTCCCCGGGGGCAGGGAGACGTGCATGACCGCCGCGCCGTCCTCGTAGAAGCGGCCGTCGCGCCCGTCGACGATCTTCGGGCCCTTCCGGCCGATGTCGTCCAGGTCGACCCCCGCGACCCAGCCGATCAGAGGACGGGAGGCGAAATCGTCGTAGCGCTGGGAGTTGAGCGCGAAGGAGAGATGCGTCGGGCTCTGCGCGGGGATGACGATGAACGTGAACCCGTTCCCCGGCGCGTCCCGGTAGACGCCGAACAGCGAGCGGGCGTCGTAGACGCGGATCTGCGCGTCGACGGCGCACGCGGGCAGCTCCGTGGCGAACACGCCCTCCGGGTCCTTGACGCCGCCGTCCTCGCCCATGAAGTACGGGATGGTGCCGCCGATCCAGCAGCCGCGGGGCAGGCGCCGCAAGGCGGCCTCGTCGCCCGCGACGAAGAAGCGGACGCCCGCGCGGATGCGCCGGCTCAGCTCGTCGACGCGGTACAGCCGCTGGCTCGCGGCGGAGAGTGTCGTGGCGTCCATGGCTCGATCCTCCTGCGTCATCCCAGCGCGGGGAGCTCGACCGTGAAGACGGCTCCGCCCCCGTCGCGGTCCTGAGCGGAGACCCGGCCCCCGTGCCGTTCGACCAGAAGGCGGACCAGATAGAGCCCCAGCCCGGTCCCTTGCCCGGCCTCCTTCGTGCTGTAGAACGCCTCGAACAGACGGGCGCGGCCGTCCGGAGCGATGCCGGGACCCTCGTCTTCGACCCGGGCGACGGCCCGGCCGTCGCGCTCAAGGACGCGCAGGATGACCTTGGCGCCCGGGCGCCCCTCCACGGCCTGGAGGGCGTTGCGCAGGAGGTTCACCAGGACCTGGGTGAGCTGGATCGCGTCGCCGAGGACGCGCGGCGGGCGCCCGGCGTAGTCCCGGACGAGTTCCGCGGAGGTGGGCCGCCCGCAGCGCGCGAGCCTCGCGGCGGACTCCGCGATCGCGACCAGGTCCAGCTCCTCCCTTTTCGGCGCGCGGTTGCCGGCGAACTCCAGCAGGTTGCGCACGATGTCGCGGCACCGCAGCGACTGCTCGACGACGCCCTCCAGGTCCTCGCGGTCCTGGGGCTGCAGACGCCCGCCCTCGAGGACCGTGCTCGCGCCGATGAGGATGGCGGCCAGGGGGTTGTTGATCTCGTGCGCGATGCCGGCCGACAGGCGCCCCATCGCGCCGAGCTTCTCCGATTGGATCAGCCGGTCCTGCGCCGCGCGCAGCTCCGCGAACATCGCGGCGTTGCGGACCGCCTGGGCGGCCTGCACGGCGAACACGGACGCGTACCGGCGGTCCTGGGCGGAGAACGCGGGGCCGCCCGCGGTCCGCGCGGCCGTCAGGAACCCCAGTTCCTTGCCGCCGGCGCTGAGCGGCGCCGCCAGGCGCGAGCTCGGGCGGGACGGGTCGGGCTCGTCCGAGCACGCCCGCAGGAGCTCGTCGAGACGGGAGCCGCCGTCGCCCTCGCGGGCGCCGGCGTCGGCCGCGGCCTCCAGGCCGCCGTCCTCGCGGCGCAGGAAGATGACGGCGCGGTCGGCTCGGAGCAGGCGCCGCGCGGCGTCGGCGATGACCGGCAGGACCTCCCGCAGCTCGACGGAACGGAACAGGCTCAGGCTCGACTCGTGGACCGCCAGCATCGCCTTGGTCTCGCCCGCCTCCAGCGCCCGGCCCACCACCGCGACCAGGCGCTCGATGTCCACCGGCTTCTGCAGGAAGTCGAAGGCGCCGGTCTTCATCGCCTCCACGGCGGTCTCGACCGAGCCGTAGCCGGTCGTCAAGATGAACTCCATGGACGGCAGGCGCCGCTTGACCTCCTCGAGGAGCGTCAGGCCGTCCGCGCCCGGCATGCGCATGTCGCTGATCACCAGGTCGAAGCCGCCGGTCCACAGGAGGTCGAGCGCCGTCGCCGCGTCGGCGGCCGACGCCACCTCGTAGCCGCGCGCGGACAGCTCGTAGCGCAGGAGGTCGCGCAGGCCCCGCTCGTCGTCCACGACCAGGATGCGCCGGCGCTCCGCCCCGCGCGGCCCCGCCGCCGCGGCGCCGTCCTTCGACGCGGTCGCGCTCATGCGCCGCTCCGAGCCGCCGCGCCGAGGAGCCCCCGGACCCGGTCCCGGAGCGCCTGCGGCGCGAACGGCTTGGGCAGGTGCGCCGCGACGCCCAGCTCGGCGGCCTTCGCCGCGGATTCCACCTCGCTGAGGGCGGTCATCAGCACGACGGCCGGAGCCGACGGCCCGCGCCCGTCGCGCAGCCGCCGGAGCACCTCCTCGCCGTCCATCCCCGGCATGTGCAGGTCCAGGATGACGACGTCCGGCGACTCGCGCGCGATCGTCGCGAGCGCCTCGACCCCGTCGGCGGCCTCGAGGACGCGATAGCCCTCGCGCTTCAGGGAGGCGGCCGCGACCATGCGGTTGACCGACACGTCGTCGACCACGAGGACCGTCGGCGGAGCGTCCATGCCTCACCTCCGCGCCGCGCGCAGGCGCAGGCCCGCCGCGACGGCCTCGACCGCGCGCCGCGGGGCGCACGGCTTCGTAAGATATCCGTCGAAGCCCGCCGCGCGGACCCGCTCCTCGTCCCCGGCCATCGCGTGCGCGGTGAAGGCCATCACGGGGACGTCCTTGAGCCGCGCGTCGGCCTTCATGCGGAGCAAGGCGTCCCAGCCGCTGAGCACCGGCATCGAGAGGTCGAGCAGGACCAGGTCCGGGGTCTCGCGCAGCGCGGCCTCCACCGCGCGCTCCCCGTCGACCGCCAGCACGACCTCGTAGCCCGCCTTCTTGAGGCTCAGCTCCATGATCCGGCGGTTGTCCGCGTCGTCGTCGGCGACGAGTATCTTCTCAGACACGGGACACCTCCTTGGCGCCGGACACGCCGCCCCGCGCCGGGAGGGCTTTCAGGCGGGCCACCAGGTCCTGCTTGCGGAACGGCTTGACGATGTAGTCCGTCGCGCCCAGCGAGAAGCCCAGGCCCTTGTTCTCGACGATGGAGAGGATGACGACCGGGATGGCCCGCAGCTCCGCGTCCTTCTGGAGGGACTGCAGGACGGTCCAGCCGTCGCAATGGGGCATCATCACGTCGAGCGTGATCGCGCGGGGCCCCAAGCGCTTGGCCAAGGCGATCCCCTCTTCCCCGCTCTGCGCGCCGACGAACCGGAAGCCCGAGTGCTCCAGGCAGTCCGCCAGGAGGCGCAGAACCTCCGGATCGTCGTCGATCCCCAGGACGACGGGACGCTCGTCCCCGGCGTCGGCCAGGATCGCGGGCGCGGCCTTGCGCGCGGCCGACTCGCGGACCGCCGCGCCCGCCGCCGCGAAGGCCACCGTGAACTCCGCCCCCTCCCCGACCCGGCTGCTCACCTCGATCCGTCCGCCCAACAGGTCCGCGAGCTTCTTGACGATCGCCAGGCCGAGGCCCGTCCCGCCGTGCTCCCGGCAGGCGGAGCCGTCCAGCTGGCGGAACTCCTCGAAGA
>JACQBB010000385.1 GCA_016194625.1 Elusimicrobiota bacterium
GCATCGCGCCGCGGTAGCCCGGAGGGATCTTGACGCTGAGGCCCGACTCCGGCGACAGGGACACGAGCGAGGACTGCGTGATCTGGTTGCCCTTGGGGATGCGGGTACGGGTGACGAGGTTGACGATGAGCTTCATGTCCGACGGAGACTTGATCTCGAAGGAGTCCTGCTGCATGAACTTGCGCGGGATCTCCAGGGTGTCGACCATGTCCTCCTTCAGGACGGTGCGCTCGGGGATGTCCGCGCGGGCGACGAGGACCTTGGCCTTCTCGTAGTCCGCGCTCAAGGATTTCTCCTTGCTCGTCAGGACCATGAGATAGAACACGGCCGCGAGCATCGCGAGGACCATCGGGATCAGCACGCCTTTCTTTTCCATGTTCTTTATGTCCTGGTCGTCTTCTTACTTCTTCAACGCCTGTTCGATCGGCATCCGGACCGTCGCCACCAGCAGCCTCTTGCCGCTCCCCTTCGGCTTCGCGAGGATGATGCTGCTGATGGGGAAGATCAGCTTCACGTTCTCCTGCCCCGTGCACACCAAGTCGAAATTGTCCTGGTCCGCCTGCGGGTCCCGCATCGTCTTGTCCGGGAAGCAGTTGATCATCGCCTCCGGGAGGATCTGATGCATGATCGTCCCCGCCTTGCTCGGGCCGCCGGCGGGAGAGAACCACGTCATGCCGCCGACCCGGGCCACCTCGTACGTCGCGTGATTCAGCACGATCAATCGGAACGAGACGTACCCGATCTCCATGATCGTGAAGACGATCGTCAGGAACACGGGCAGGATCAACAGCATCTCCACGACGACCTGCCCGGACCGGCGCCCGTCCTTGCCTCTCACGACTCCTCCTGTTCCGCCGTCCCTCGCCCCGGCCCTCGCGGGCCGGGGCGAGGCGGCGCCGTCAGTTGCCGCCGGAACCCATCTGGCTCGCGGCGCCCGTGATCATCTGCTGGATGTTGTTGAAGAGCGTCGGCATGAATTTCTTCAGCGCGACGCCCGCCACCAGCACGACGCCCACGACCACCGTCAGCATCAGCAAGTACTCGACCGTGTTCTGACCGCGCTTGCTGGAAAGCCGCTTGCGCATCCCCTCGAACATCCCCACCGGAGACAGTTTCATGTTCTCGCTCACTCCTTCACGCAGGTTCACTTCAATAGTACGGGGTCAGGATCTTGACGCCGGCGAGCTTGAACAGGGTGCGCAGCTGGCCTTGGAGGAACCCGTACATCCCGGCGAACACCGTGACCAAAGTCACGGTCGTCAGGAGATACTCCACGACCGTCTGCCCCTTCTTCCCTATTAGCGTCCGACGAAGAGACTGAATCCGCATCTTTTCGAGTGTAACAGCCGCCCATAACCGTGTCAATACGCCGCCGTTAAAAAACCATTAAAACTTCAGCTTGAATGCGATCTGGTCCACCGTTCCCAGCGCCCCGTACGGCACGAACGCGTAATCGAGAGCGACGCCGTAGCCGAACGCCTGGGACGTGTAGACCCCGAAACCGAACGAAAGGCCGCTGGTCTGGTCCAGCTTGAGGCTCTTGAGCTGGCCGTCGAAGCTCTGGCCGTAGCTCTCCACGTTCCGGTAGCCGACCCGCATCGTCAGCTGACCGATGTCGAGATATTCCTCGGGGAGCTGGAACTCCCCGCCGACCGCCAGCTGGGCCCCGGCGTCGGAGGCCTTGCTGAGCTCGCCGGAGAGCGTGACGAAATCGTTGAGACGCAGCGCCGCGCCGCCGCGGGTGACCCGCGCCACGTCCGCGGAGCTGGCGCCGAAGTTCTGGACCGCGAAGCCCAGCGAGAGGACGTTCGTGGGCTTCAGCATGACGCCGAAGTCCCCCGACAAGGTGTCGTGGCTGGAGCCCGCGATGTCCTCGTGGATGTTCCGCACCGAGGCGCCGAGGAACAGCTTCTCGTACCAGAACGACCTCGCCAGGCCGATCGCGCCGTAGCCGTCGCGGACGTTGACGTTGGAGTTCTGCTGGGGGACGCCGTTGGCGTCGCGGACGTCGAAGCCGGTGTCGCTCATGTAGCCGAAGTTCGCGCCCCAAGAGGTGCGGCCCATCGGCTGCGCGTAGCCCAGGTAGACCGGAGAGTCCACGCCCTGGATGTAGCGGAGATAGGAGAAGGCGAACTCGCGCTGCTGGGTCGCGGCCAGGCCGGCCGGGTTCCAGGTCATCGCGTCGGAGCCCTCCGCGAGGGCGACGTAGGCGCCGCCCAGCGCCATCGCGCGCGACGAGCCCTGGCCGATCTTCATGAACTGCGCGCCGCTGGTGCCCGCTCCGGAGTCGATCGCGCGCGCCGGGGACGCGGCCGCGAGAAGGGCGGAAGCGAGCAGGACGGCGAGGGCTCGGTTCCTCATCTCAAGGGACCAGGATCTTCTTCACGGTCTGGAAGACGGTGCCGCCGCCTTCCGTCTCCTCGACGCGGATCACCGCGTAGTAGAGCCCGCGGGCGATCGTATGCCCGCTCTGATTGACCTTGTTCCACACGTAGGTGACCGGACCGTTCTGATAGCTCGGCGGCATGTCGCCGAAGTCCTGGCTGAGGACCAGCTGGCCGGCGATGCCGTACAGCTTGAGGAGGACGCGGCCGTGGAACGGGTTGTAGATGGAGAAGACCGCCGAAGGCCCGGTCGCCGGGTTCGGGTACATGAAGGTGTTGCCGACGAAGTCCGCCTCCGGGTTCGCCGACGCGCCGTTCGTGGCCACCGGCACGTCGTCGACCAGGCGGTCCTCGGCCAGCGCGGTCGGGTTCAGGACGTTGCCCGTGAGGCTGTCGATCGCGTTCGCGTCGGTGGAGCCGACGATCTTGAACTTGTAGTTGCCGTCGGGAACCAGCGAGAGGCGGAAGTCGCGGCCGTCCCAGGTGTCCTGGATCTGCGTGCGCCCGGGACGGATGCCGACGATGCGACGGACGAGCGAGACGGACTCGGGCGGCGACGGGTTGCCCGAGGGGTCGAAGACCGTGCCCGGCTTGTAGATCTTGATGGCGACCTTCATCGGCTCGGACACCTGGTAGGCGATGATGGCCCCGCCGGTGTCGCCGCGCAGCGGCGTCACGGCCAGGTCGTAGATGCGCAGCGGGTCGTAGGAGATCGTCTGCTGGGCGGTCGAGCCCGAGGAGAGGACCGAGGCGACGTCGGTCGCCACCGCGCGGACCAGATAGAACCCGGCCGGCGGGAAGTTGCCCTTGTCGTCGCGGCCGTCCCACACGTCGGTCTGGAGGATCGCGTTCTGACGCACGGAGCCGGACACCAGCGTGCGCACCACCTGCGGGGGCAGGGCGGTGTTCAGGATCTGGATCGTCACGGAGGACTGGCGCGACAGCGTGTAGCTGACCGTGAAGGGGTCGAGAGTGATCGTGTTGCTCGAGTTGAACAGCGCCGGCACGTCCGGCGTCACGTTGAAGTTGAGGAACACGATCGCGCCGCGGGCCACGGTGAGGTTGCCGTAGACGCGGTCGGACGGGAAGTACTGCGGCGTCGTCGTGGACTGAGCGGTCAGCGTGAACACGTAGCTGCCATCCGGGACGAACAGGCCGTTGACGTCGCGGCCGTCCCAGAACTCGGAGATGCGCAGGCGGCCGGGGCGCATGCCGTGGAAGGTGACCACCGGCGACACGGGAACCCCGGTCGGGGAGACGACGGTCGCGCTGGTGCACGCCGCCGGCGGGCTCTGGGTCGAGCACGGCGGCCAGGTCCCGGTGCTGTTGACGACGACGGAGCCCGGCGCGTAGATGTTCCACGCCACGAACATCGGCTGGGACAGCTGGTAATTGAGGACCACCTGGTCGGAGGCGCCGGACAGGAGCGGCGTCACGGAGACGTCCGTGATCCGGAACATGTCGATCGGGAACAACGCCGTCGTCGTCGACACCTTCGCCGGGAAGTCCGAGTCCCACGCGGTCAGCTGGATCAGGTAGGTCCCGGAGGAGACGATCTGGCCGTTGTCGCCGGCGCCGTCCACCCAGGTCTCGACGTTGTTGAACAGGCCCGGACGCGTCTCCTGGTTGACCAGCGTCTTGACGACGCGCGCCCCGGTCGGGTCGAAGACCTTCAAGGAGACGACCGCGTCGCGGTTGAGCTGATATCGGAAGGTGAACGGGTTGAGGCCGGCGACCGCGGGGCTCGAGCCGATCACGGTGGAGGTCGGCGTCACCTGCGTGACGCCCACCAGGCCGCGCAGGACGGGGATGAAGCCGATCTTCGCCTGGGCGGTCCAGATCCGGGTGTCGGCCGGAGTGAGGTTGTACGCGACGCCCGCCCGGGACGGCGCGGCGGCGTAGATCACGAAGACGTAGTCGCCGTCGCCCATCAGGTTGCCGGCCGTGTCGCGGCCGTCCCAGAAAGAGATCACCGGCGTGCGGAAGTTCTGCTGCTGGACGATGGTGCGCAGCGGGGTCACGGCCGCCAGAGGACCGCCGGCGGGAGAGCAGCCGCCCGAGCTGGCCATGAAGTCCTTGGCCGCCGGGAAGTTCGCGTTGGTGACGGGATCGAGGAGCGGATTGTAGACGTCGTTCAGCGCCGGGACGTTCGCGGTGTCGTTGCAGAACTGGGTGCCCGGCGGGTAGATGTCGATGTAGACGGTCGCGGGCTCGGTGAGCTGGTAGGACATCACCGCCAGCACGGTCGAGCCGCCCAGCAGGGGCTGGACGCGGATGTCGGTGATCTGGAGCGGGTCGATGGCGATCTGAGTGGTCGTCGGGACCGACATGTCGCCGTGCTGGTCCGGCGTTCCGACGGGGTTATAAAGGGAGTACTGCGTCACGGAATTCGACTGGAAGACGGCCAAGTAGTTGCCCGGGGGCATCAGATTGCCGTTGGAGTCGCGTCCGTCCCACGAATCCCCGTTGACGACCGGGTTGGCGCCGCTGCGGCCGAGCTGACCCTCGCCGGTGCGCGGCAGCCCCGGGACGACCGTCCGCACGCTCGAGTACGGAGGCAGCGCCTGGTTGATCGTGAAGTACATCGTCGCGTCCTTGGAGAGCCGGTAGGTGAAGTTGTACGGCTCCGCCGAGACGCCGGTGATCTGGCCGACGACGGTCGGCGTCGAGTTGATCACGTGCACGTCGTTGACGTTGACGAGGATCGCCTTCTGGAGGACGGCCTGGTTGTTGGCGTCGAGCGTCGCCCCCGACGGATAGGCGCGCGTCTGGGTGATCGTGATGTTGCCGCTCTGCCCGACCTGGTTGGTCTGGACGGTGACGCGGAAGCCGTAGTCGCCGTTGATCTTGCCGAACCCGCCCTGGAGAGGCTGAGAGCCGTCCCACAGCACGCAGTACGCGTAGCCGGCGCCGATGTCGTCGGGCAGCGTGCAGGCGGTGCCGCCGCAGCTGCCCGCCGAGTCGATGAAGAAGGTGCGCAGCGGCGGCGTCGACGCCGGGTCGAGCGGGTTGGCGCCGTCGACGTAGCGGAAGACCTCGAACTCGACCTGGTCGATCGCCACCGTGCCGGCGCCGTTCTGAGCGACGCCGACCTGGGTGCAGAGGAAGACGGACGAGTTGCAGACGTTGGCGCCGACCGTCCCGGGGATCAGGGGGTTGGCCGTGGTCGGCGTGGCGATGTTGCAGCGCTGGGTGGTCTTGCCGTTGTCGGCGAACTGGATCTCGGGGTCGTTGGAGATGTTGCCGAGCTGCGGCGTGTTCGCGAGGAGGCACTCGAAGTGCGGAGGCGCCCCGAAGACCTGGCAGCGGCCCGCGACCTCGGTGTTCTGGACGAACGCCGCGTTGATGAAGACCTGGACCGACTGCGCGGCGGCGGAAGGCGCGCGGAGAGCGGAGAAGGAAAGCGCGGCCGCGGCGAGGGCCGCGGCGGCGAAGGCGCGCGTCGTGAGGCGCTGGTGTCGATCCATGTTGTCGTTTCGTGAAGCGCGTCTACATCTATTCTACATGAAGGCCGTTTCTATGGGGTTAAGAGAATATTAAAAATGGGCAAAAGCCATGAGGCGCCGGATCGCGTATCGGACGACCGCCGGCTGGCCGCGGTCGCCCGTCGGGCCGTACAGGACGTACGCGCGGCGCTCGCGCGGGGACGACCCGGGCGCGGGCGCGATGCCCAGCGCTCCGGCGGCCGGCATCGTCTCGGACGCGACGCGGACGAGCGCCTCTCCCTGGAGCGCGTACACGAGCAGGCGGCGGCCCTTCGAATCGTTCACCCACAGGCGGCCGTCCGACCACGCCATCGCGTTCGGCACCGCGTCGTCCGGGAGCGCGTACTTCTTGGCGGGAGCGTCGTCGCCGCCGTGGCGCGTGAACGCGCGGTCCACCGCGTCGTAGGACCAGACGGTCTCGCCGTCGAACGCCAGCGCGGTCGGCGCCGGCCCGGGGCTCGGACGCGCGGACAGGATCTTCTCCGGCGCGGCCGCCGAGTGGCGGATCAAGCGCGCCTGCGCCGCGTCGAGCGTCCACAGCACCCCGCCTCCGGCCGCGATGGCCGTCGGACGGTACGGCCCCCCGGGAGCGGGCGACGCCTGACGCAGGACCCGGCGCGGATCCTCCGGATCGACGGACACGAGGCGCCCGCCCCAGTCCGCGATCCACAGCGCGGTCCCGTCGTACGCGAGCGCGGCCGGATTCGGCGCGGCGGCGGGGCTGGTCGCCTCCGCGGAGAAGCGCCACGCGGTCGCGGCGCGCCACGCGGGGCGGCCGGCGGCGGCCAGGGCGGCGGCGACGAGCAGTCCCGCCGTCCACCGGACGCGGCGGCGCGCGGCGGCCTTCTGTCCGGCGGCGAGGGCGACGACGCCCTCGGCCGCGCGCGCCGTCTCCTCGGAGCTGCGGCGGTCGAAGGTGTCGATGAGCTCGGTCATCTTCTCGGCGTTCTTCGCGGTGTCGCGGATCTTGCCGGACAAATCCTCGGTCAGGGCGAGATGCGCCTGCTCCTTGGCCTGCAGCTCGGCGTGCCAGGCCTCGCGCTCGCGGCGGAGGTCCTCCTCCCACTTCGCCAGCTCCCCGCGGCGCGACTCCCACGACGAGCGCTCGCGGTCCCACAGCTCCTTCCACTGCGCGCGCTCCTCCTCCCAGATCCGGGAGAGCTCGTCGACGTGGGCGCGCAGCTCCTCGACGTTCTTCAGCGCGGCCTCGCGCTCCGCGTGCGCGCGCTCGCGCTCCTTGCGCTCGAGCAGCAGCTCCGCGAGCGTCTTCTCCAGCGCGTTCTTCGCCTCGGCGAGGGCCCCCTCGGCGGCGCGCGCGGCCTTCTCGGCCGACGCGGCGTCGGCCTCGCGGCGGGCGGCCAGGCCCTGGAGCTCCTTGAGGTCGAGCAGGTGCTGCTGCTCGCGGGCCTGCCAGCGCTGGTCCGACGCGCGCGCCCGGGTCGTCTCCGCGGCGAGGCGCTCCCGCAGGGCCTGCATCGTCTCCTCGAGAGACTTCTGCTCGCGCGCGTGGCACTCCTCGGCCATGGCCAGCGCCTTGCGCGCGGTCTCGACCTTCTGCTTCGCGTCGAGGGCCTCGACGAGCAGGCGCTCGTCCTCCTGCGCGGCGCGCGCGCGGAAGGCGCCCAGCTCGCGCTCGGCGGACTCCAGGCGCGCGCGCAGCACGCGCAGCGCCTCGTCGCGCGCCTCCATGGTCTGGCGCCAGGACGCCTCGCTCTGCCGCGCCTGGCGCTTGAGCAGCGCGACGGTCTCCCAGGCGACCTCGGCGCCGACGGTCCCCGTCGTCGGCAGCGTCGCCGGGACGGAGGCGGCCGACGACGGCTCCGCGGGAACGGAGCCGACGCGCGCCCACAGCCGCTCGATCTCGCGGCTCAAGTCGTCGGGGGTGAGATCCGCCACGAGGCTCAGTGTAGCGGCTCCGGGCCGCGGGGTGTTGACGGAATTGTTAACAGGGCGGGACCGGGAGGCGGGATCAGCGCGACTGCTGGAGGCGGCGCAGCTCCTGGTTGGCCTCGCCCAGGTCGACGCCGGAGTCCTTGTACTCGACCATCAGGCGCTGCAGGCGGTCCTGCAGGGACGCGTCCGGGGCGCCCGCCAGCTTCGCCTTCTGGTAGGACTCCCACTCCTCGCGGAACAGCTCGGCCTTCGTCTTGGCCGCGTTGCGGGCGTGCTCCTCCTGAAGGCGGTTGTAGGTGTCGACGGCCTTCTGGTGGCGCGCCTCGACGTCGGACAGCTTGCGGCGGACCTGCTCCTCGGAGGCCGTCTTGTCGGCGAGGGACGCCTTCAGGGCCGCGATCTCGTCGCGCAGGCGGCCGATCTCCTCGGACAGGCCCTGCTGGCGGACCGCGCTGGCCTCGAGCGACCGGCCCAGGCGCTGGCGCGCCTGCATCTCGCTCGACAGGAGGCGCTCGTACTCGGCTTCGGGGTCGGAGCGGCCGAAGCGGACCGAGACCGTCAGCGCGTGGCCGAACTGCTTGTTCCCGGACAGCGGGACCGTCATCGCGTAGTCGAAGCGGCCGCCGCCCAGCTTCCAGCCCGCGCCCCAGTGCCAGGTCCGCGACAGGTCGCCGAGCGACAGGCCGCTGCGCGCGGCGAAAGAGCCGGCGCGGACCGTCGGCCACCAGCGCTCGAAGCCCGCCGCGACGGTCACCGAACGGCCGAGGCCCGCCGAGCCCTCGCGGATCGTGCCGTCCACCGCGAGCAGGGAGCCGTGGACCGACTCCGCCGCGCCCACCTTCAACGCGAGCGGCGCGCGGTCCTTGTAGTTCGTCGCCGTGAAGCCCGCGCCGCCGAAATTGAGCAGGGACGCGCCCAGGGACCGCTTGTCGCCGAAGCGCCACAGCGCGCCCAGGTCCAGCGCGGGCTTGGTCTTGGTGCTGCCCCCGGTCTCGAGACGGCTGTTCAAGGTCTTCAGGCCGCCGCCGAAGTCAAGACCTCCGCCCTCCGTCTCGAGCAGGCCGCGCGTGCCGTAGTAGATCCCGATGTCGCGGTCCTTCGCGACCCCGGAGCGGCGGTCGTAGCGGACGTCGAAGCCGAAGGCGCCGTTGAGGATGTCCTGCCGGATCGGGACCGCGACGGCCGCGCGCGTGACGTCGCGGTCGAGGTCTCCCGCCGGCGCGTGGAAGTCCCGCAGGTAGGAGGCGGCCGCTTCCAGCGCCGGGGCGTGGCCGAGCGCGGCGGGATTGTAGGCGATCGCGCCCACCTCGTCGTGGACCGCGGCGAACGCGCCGCCCATCGCGGCGTCGCGGGCGCCGAACGGCGCGTCGTCGAACGCCGCGCGCGCGGGAGCGGCGGCGAGCAGGACGGCCGTGACGGCGGCGGCGGCGGAGCGGAAGCGCATGCGCGGGCGATTATAGCCTTTACTGCAGGCGGTAGTCCTCGGGGTCCGTCGCCGCGGCCGACAGGTCGAGCAGCGGCGTCGGGCGCAGGCCCTGGGCCTCGCTCAGACGCGCCGCCAGCCACCAGGAGAACGCGTAGGAGAGCTTCGCGTCGCGCGCGTAGCTCTCGTCGCGCCCCCACGCCCGCGGCCGCCGCAGGACGGAGAGCGGCGGAGCCGTCGGCGGCCGCGCTCCGACGCGCTGGACCAGCCCCTCGGGCGACAGCGGCCGCGCGCCGAGCAGGCCCAGCGCGGCGAGGTCCGCGGGGCCCAGGCCGGTCGTGAACACGTCCGGACGCCCGGCGCGCGCGTCCAGCCACGCGCGCGCGTCCACGAGCCGCGCCGCGGCGAACTCGCGCGGCCGGGTCTCGGGGGACGCGAGCGCCAGCCAGGCCGTGGCGAACGACGCCGTGTCGCCCGCCGTCAGCGCGGCGCCCCCCGGCGGGACGGCGCGGCGCAGGTCGCGCGCGTAGTCGTAGGCGAGGAAATCGTCGCGGTGCTCGGGCGCCGGGACCGGGCGCCAGGCGGCGGAGGCCGCCAGCGCGAGGACGGCCGCGGCGCCGAGGAGCGGCGCGCGGCGGCTCAGCGCGCCGGCCGCCTCCCCCGCGAACGCCGCGAGCGCCAGCGCGGGCAGGAGGAACGCCGGCTCCAGCACCGA
>JACQBB010000436.1 GCA_016194625.1 Elusimicrobiota bacterium
GACGCCCGGGCCTTGACGGACGCGGAGCGTTCGTGTATCATACTTTCAGAATTTTCTGAAAGTATGGGGAAACCATGAGCGTCGCGCTGAAGGGGTCTCAGGAGCGGTTCGTGCGGACCTGGGGCGAGATGGCCTCCCGCTGGGGCATCAACAAGACGATGGCCCGCATCCACGCGCTCCTGATGGCGTCCGACGCGGCGCTGTCCACCGACGAGATCATGGAGGCCCTCTCCATCAGCCGCGGCAACGCGAACATGAACCTCCGGGCGCTGGTGGACTGGGGCCTGGTCAAGCGCGTGGACGTGGGCGGCGAGCGCAAGGAGTACTTCCAGAGCGAGAAGGACGTCTGGAACATGTGCTGCCGCATCGCCCGCGAGCGCAAGAAGCGCGAGATCGAGCCGGTGATCGGCGCGCTGGAGGAGTGCCTGAAGGAGGCCGGGACGGGCAAGGACGCCGCCGCCTTCCGCCGCAAGCTGCTCGACCTGCTGGAGCTGGTGCGCATGCTCGATTTCGTGCTGGGGAAGGTCGGACAGCAGGAGAAGAACGCCGTCCTGCCGAAAGTGCTCACGCTGATGAAGGCGATGGGCTGACTTGGTATAATCAGAGACCCTCATGCCGATCTCGCTGCTGAAGGTGGAAGACTCGTTGACGCGGGTGCGGGCGGGCCTGGAGAACCGGGCGCGCCGCATCGAAGGAAGGGTGGGCCAGGAGCTCGCCGCCTTCGTCTCGCGCCCCGGCAAGATGCTGCGCTCGCGCTTCTGCCTGCTCCTGGGCGGCGCGCTGGGCGTGCCCGAGGACAAGGCCGAGGCGGCCTCCCGCGCGCTCGAGCTCGTCCACAACGCCAGCCTCCTCCACGACGACTGCGTGGACGAGGCGACCCTGCGCCGCTCCTATCCCACGCCGAACGCCGTCTACAACATCCCGACCGCGCTCCTGCTGGGCGACCTGGCCTTCTCGCAGGGCCTGGAGGAGGCCGTCGACATCTCCCCGAACGCCGCCCGCCTGCTCGTCACCGCGGTGCGCGAGATGACGGTCGGCGAGCTGCAGGAGGAGTTCCTCAAAGGCTCCGTGGACCTGAGCGTGGACGCCTACATGGGCATCTGCTCGCGCAAGACCGGCGCGCTGTTCGAGTGGGCCGGCGCGGTGCTCTCCGAGCTGTCCCCGTTCCCGCACGAGCAGTCCGACCCGCCGCGCCTGGCCTCGGCCGCCGGCATCCTGCTCCAGCTGGTGGACGACATCCACGACTACACTTTGCCCGAGCGCGCGTCCGGCAAGGACGAGGGCCAGGACCTGAAGAACCGCCGGCTCACCCTTCCCTGCCTGTACGCCCTCGCCGCGCCCGCCGACCGCGAGGCCTTCCTGGCGCTGTGGAACGCGTCGGACGCGCCCGGCATCGCCAAGTTCCTCAAGGAGCGCGGCCACATCCAGAAGGCGCGCGAGAAGGGCCGCGAGCTCGTCGATTCGATGGTCGCGATGATCAGGAAGCTCCCGTGCAAGGCCGAAGCCGCCGAGCTCGCTTTCTTCGTCGAGCTGCTGGCCAAGAGGGAGTTCTAGCTATGTCGTACGAGGCGCTGCTGAAGAAGGCGTGGTCGAGCGGGTCGTACACGCTCGACGAGGCCGAGGCCGCGAAGGCCGACCCGTCCGCGGCCCAGAGCCGCCGCGCGGTGCGCCTCGAGATGGAACAGATCGCGGAGCGGGAGACCTGGGACACCCCGGCCTGCTTCTCCGCCCACAAAGAGGGAATCATGAAACTCGCCCCGTTCGTGAAGTTCCGCGAAGAGAAGTTCGGCGCGGTGCTGTTCGAGACGCGCTCCGAGAAGGTGTACACGCTGAGCCCGACCGGCGCGGCCGTCGTGCGCGAGATCGTCGCCGGCGCCGGCGCCGCGGACCTGGTCGAGAAGCTCAAGGCGAAGTACGAGGACCCGTCCGGCAAGATGGCGCAGGAAGCGACCGCGTTCCTGGGCCAGCTGAAGGAGAAGGGCCTGGTGGTGGAGTGATGGAAACGCGGACGGCCGTCGAAGAGAAGGCCACCTCGGACCTGGGCGCGCCGCTGTACGTCGCCTGGCAGATCACCAACGAGTGCAACCTCGCCTGCCTCCACTGCATCGAGGAGTCGGGGCCCGGCAAGGCCTTCAAGGACGAGCTGTCCACCGAGGAGGCGTACGGCGTCATCGACCAGCTGGTGAAGGCCGAGGTCCCCTACGTCTCGTTCTCCGGCGGCGAGCCGATGGTCCGCCCCGACTTCTTCGGCATGGTCGAGCGCATCACGAAGGGCGGCGTGGGCCTGAAGATCGAGACCAACGGCCACTACCTGACCGTCGAGAACTGCCGCAAGCTCAAGGACCTGGGCGTGAAGGCGGTCCAGGTCTCGCTGGACGGCGCCAGCCCGGCGTCGTTCAACAAGATGCGCGTGCACGGCCGCTTCGACCAGGCCCTCGAAGGTATTAAAAACCTGCGCGAGGCCGGCGTCCCGATCGAGATCAACTTCGTCCCGGCGCGCTTCAACATCAAGGAGATCGGCGCCGCGGTGGACCTGGCGCACTCCATCGGCGCGTACTCGTTCTACACCGGCAAGATCATGTTCACCGGCAACGCGGTGCGCACCTGGGCGATGACCGCCCCCGACGAGTCCGACTACCCGGAGTACTTCGCCACGCTGAAGGCGAAGTCCGACGAGTACAAGGGCCGCATGCGCGTGTACTACCACGAGATGGGCCTGCTCGAGGAGCTGCGCTACCGCCTGGAGAACCCGGCGGCGCTGTTCATCGTCCTGCCCAACGGCAAGGTCAAGCTCATCAACGCGCTCCCGTTCACCTGCGGCGACCTGCGCCGCGATACCCTCGGCCAGGTCTGGAAGAACTTCCAGCTGGCGTGGAAGTCCCCGCGCGTGTCGACCTTCGTCGACCGCCTCGCCGAGGACCCGTCCATCGTCTCCCGCCTGCACCAGTGGGAGGAGGCCGTCTCGTGACCGACGTCTTCGCCGCGCCGCACGCGCCCGCCGACCAGAGCCTCGTCATGAAGGTGGCCTCGGTCGTGCGCTACCGCTTCTTCCTGTACGCGGGGCTCCTGCCGTATCTGCTCGGGGCGGGGTGGGCGTACGGCGTGGAGAAGACCTTCCGGCCGGGCGTGTTCTGGCTGGGGCTGCTGGGCATCTTCCTGTCGGTGGTCGGCGTGGAGCGCTTCAACGCGTACTTCGACGCCAAGAGGGGCACCGACCGCGTCTTCAACCCCGACGCCGACGAGTAC
>JACQBB010000037.1 GCA_016194625.1 Elusimicrobiota bacterium
GGGCGGCGCCTAGAAGTAGGAGCCGAAGAAGATGCGGCGCCGCCGCGGGCGGGGGACCGACAGGTCGGTGACGACGTCGCCGGACTCGATGTTCGCGGCGGCGCGTCCGAAGCGCTCGAGGAAGGTCGTGCGCAGCACGCGCCCCGACGACTTGCGGCTCTCGATGAGCCCGTCGCCGCCGGTGAAGATCATCACGTGCGTCACCCGGTCGGAGGTCTCGTCGTCCGTGAGGAACACGAGGTCGCCGCTGAGCAGCTCGGCGGAGCGGATCGGGCGGGACTTGAGCTTCTGCTCGTGCGAGTCGCGCGGGACGTCGCGCCCGTGGATGCGGTAGGCGAGGCTGACCAGTCCCGAGCAGTCCACGCCCATCTTCATGTCGGGCTGGACGCCGGCGCGGCCGCCCCAGTAGTAGCTGGTGCCCAGGAACAGCTCGGCGGTGCGGATGATCTCCGCGCGCGAGGCCGCCGTCGGCGTCGACGGCGCGACGTACAGCGCGTCGGAGCGGATCTCGCCGAGCGAGCCGTCGAGCAGGCGGACCTTCGCGTCTCCGGAGGACTCGGAGACGCGCGCCAGGCGCGTGCCGACCGAGAGCATCAGGATGTCCTCGCCGCGGTGGACGATCGCCTGGCGCGTGCGCACGACCGCGTCGGCGGCGGACGGCGCGGCGGAGACCAGGTCCTCGGCGCGCATCCAGCCCGGGTAGCCCTGCCACGCTCCGGCGGGGAGATGGCTGTCCTGCTCGTCGGCGGTGACCCGGACCCAGTCGCCCTTCGCCTCGCGGACCGTGACGGTCTCGCCGTACAGCAGCTGCGACAGGTGCGCGTCGTCGTCGAGCTTGGGCTTGGCGCGGCGCACCGGCTTCGACCACAGGTCGGCGACCGGGACGCCGACGGTCAGACGGCGCGGCAGGTCGGGGCCGACGAGGTAGGCGAGACCGCGCTTGTTGACCCGCCACGCCTTGTGGAAGGCGGCGCGCGGGTAGACGCGGCGGACCTGGTCGCGCTTGCCGGCCGGGTCGTCGACGATCACGTCGCCCTCGGGGGTGAACCCGGAGACGACGAGGAGGTGTCCGTTCGTCTTCCTCATCGGCGAGCCGGGGAGCTCGCCTTCGGCGAAGGTGACGCTGACGACGACCGGACGGCCGGCGGCCACCTCGTTCTCGACGTCGGCCAGCGACTCGAGGCGCGCGACGCGCGCGTCGAGACCCTGCGCGGCGGCGAAGGCGGCGTTCGCGGGCCAGTTGCCGAACAGCTGCGAGGTCCGGTCGCGGACGGCGAGGGCGACCGCGTCGGTCTCCTTCTTATGGCCCCAGAACTCCAGCACCATCGCCAGCGAGGTCGGCGAGCACACGTCGTGCTTCAGCTTCTCGTCGGCGTCGCCCTGCGAGCGGGGGGCGACCGCGAGCGCGCGGGTCCACGGTCCCGTCGAGGGCGCCGGCGGCGCGGCGGGCGCGCCGCCGTCCGACAGCGCGAGGGAGATGGAGCGCAGCGTCACCGGCTTGCCCGCGGTCCGGAACTTGAGCCGGTAGCGCGCGGCGGTCGCCTTGGACTTCAGCTTCAGCTGGTCGACGTCGAGCTTGGCGACGGCGTCCTCGACCGGCGGCGCCGACGCGAAGCCCTCGGCCGTCTGCGCGCCCAGCGAGTACCACTCGGACCAGCCGGCGTCGGTGCGCACCTTCGCGGAGAGCTCGACCTCGCCGCCGGGGGGGACGTCCGCCGCGAACGAGCCGACCAGGTCGTCGAAGGCGGACGGCGACTCGAGGTCGGTCGACTCCAGCGTGGCCGACGCCGCCTTCGCGCGGAACAGGCCCTCCTCGAACGGGAGGCGCTCGAGGCCGACGGCCTTCACCTTCGCGGTGTCGAGGGCGGTGCGATGGACGATGTCGTGGTTCATCGGGCGGGCCGGCGTCGCGGCGAGGACGAGCAGCAACGAAAAGCCGAGCGACCGCGAGGGCCGCTCGGCTTTCCCGTTCAAGGCCGCCTTACTTGACGAGCTTGTTGGCCGGATTGCGGGGCGGATCGTTGGGGGCGCGCGGCGTGACCTTCGGGTTGTTCTTGAAGTTCGGCGCCAGCTCCGCGTTGACCTTGGCCCACGTCGGGTTCTCGTCGACCGAGCCGACGATCGCGCCGATCGGGCACTCGGGCAGACACACGCCGCAGTCGATGCAGACCTCCGGGTTGATGATCATGAACGGCTTGCCCTGGTAATCGCCGGGGTGGATGCACTCCACCGGGCAGACGTCGACGCAGGCGGCATAGACTTCGCCGAGACAACCTTCACCGATCACGTGAGGCATATGGAGTGCTCCCCCTTGGTAGTGGACGCGTGGCGCGGACGCCGAAAACGCGTTATACTGACGGCAACGTGCCCCATCGTACATCTTCGTCCATCCGGTGTCAAATCCTCCTCGCCGCGGCGCTGGCGCTGCCCGCCGCCGCGCGCGCGCAGGGCGCGGCCGCGTCCGTGACCCCGCCGTCGCCGACCGGGCGCGACTTCGTCCTGGAGAAGCTCGGCCACGTCCGCCTGTTCGGCTCGATGTCGCTGAACTGGCGCAACGTCGGGCCGAAGGAGCCCGGCTTCGAGACCCAGATCCAGAACGAGGTCTACCTCGCCGACGTGTACTTCGGCGCCGAAGGGCCGGTGGTCCAGGACGTCCCGTTCTACCTCGAGCTCAACGTGCCGACCGCGCAGCAGGGCGAGCTCCGGCTGTTCCAGATCTACGCGCAGTACGACCGGATCCGCCGCCTCAAGTTCCAGTTCGGCAAGTTCCTGGTCCCGTTCGGCCGCTACAACGAGCTGTACCGCCCGGACCAGTTCCTGACCGTGACGCGGCCGCTCCTGTACGCGTCGCCCGACAGCATCGACCTGGTCGTGCGCCCGAACTCCCCGCGGCCGCCGCTGAGCGCGGGCTACGCCGACGTCGGCGCTCGCCTCAGCTGGTACCCGGTGCGGGTGCACCCGCTGATCCCCGACGAGATGACCGTCTACGCCGTCAACGGCTTCGGCGAGAGCACGAACCGCTCGCGCGTGTTCCCGAACCCGCAGAACCTCGGCATCCCCGGGCCGCCGACGAACGGCGTCGTCCGCGACTTCGGGCACCAGAACAACAACCTGGCCGACAACAACAACGCGAAGTCGCTCGGCGCGCGCGTGGTGTTCGCGCTCGGCGACCTGCGCCTTCCGTTCCCGATCCCGGAGCGCGCGGCCGACTTGAACGGCGTGATCCTGGGCTTCTCCGGGATGGGCGGGCAGTACGACCTGGAGGGCCAGCTGAACTACCAGGTCTGGGGCGTCAACTGGGCGCTCGAGTACGAGGGCGTCAGCCTGTCCGGCGAGGCGATGTACTCCTCCGACCAGTTCCTGAACCCGCTCGTGCTCTCGTCCGGCACGGCGCTCGTCTCCCCGATCGTCCAGGCCCGGCGCAGCGAGGAGGTCTACGGCTACTTCGTCCAGGCGGCGTTCCCGCTGATGCGCAAGCCGCCCGTCGGGCGGCGCCTGACCGGCGTGCTCGTCTTCAACCAGCTCTATCGCCGCGGTCCCCTGCAGGATTTCTTCCTGAACTACAACGACGGGACGACCACGTTCACCTCGCTGACCGGCGTGCGCGCGGACGCGCCCTACATCCAGCGCCAGATCGACAAGTACACCGCCGCCCTCAACTACAAGCTGGCGGACCACTTCACGCTGAAGTTCGACTACTCGTACTGGGTGATGGGGAAGTCCACGATCCTCAGCGAGACCTCGCGCGGCGCGCACGACATCTACCAGACGGCGTTCTCGCTGGTGATGGGGTTCTGAGGTGTCCCGCCTCGCCCTCGCGGCCGCGCTGACGCTGGCGGGCGGGGCGGCCTCCGCGGGCCCGCTCGACCTCCCGTCCGGCTCCTTCCGCGTCGACGCGGAGACCGCCGCCGCCGAGGGCCCGTGGACCGAGACGGTCCTGCGCTTCCCGTCGCCGGTCAAGAGCCCGTGGCCGGCCAACGACACCGTGTGGGCCCA
>JACQBB010000437.1 GCA_016194625.1 Elusimicrobiota bacterium
GAGGCCCTTCACGATCAGGTCCGCGGCCTCCTGCCAGCCCATGTGCTCGAGCATCATGACGCCCGAGAGGATGAGCGAGCCGGGGTTGACCATGTCCTTGTTCGTGTACTTCGGGGCGGTGCCGTGCGTGGCCTCGAAGATCGCGACGCCGTCGCCGATGTTGGCGCCCGGCCCGATGCCAAGGCCGCCGACCTGAGCGACCGCCGCGTCGGACAGGTAGTCGCCGTTCAGGTTCGGCGTGGCGATGACCGAGTACTCGTCGGGGCGGAGCAGCAGCTGCTGGAAGGTCTGGTCGGCGATGCGGTCCTTGATCAGGACCTTGCCGGCCGGCATCTTCCCGTTCAGGTCGTCCCACAGCTCGGCCTCGGTGACGATCTGGTCGCGGAACTCGGTCTTGGCGACCTCGTAGCCCCAGTCGCGGAAGGCGCCCTCGGTGAACTTCTGGATGTTCCCCTTGTGGACCATCGTGACCGACGGCTTCTTGTGCGAGATCGCGTACTTGATGGCCATGCGGATCAGGCGCTGCGAGCCGGTCTTCGAGATCGGCTTGATGCCGATGCCCGAGTCGGGGAACGGGATCTTGACCTTCATCTCGTTGGTCAGGAAGTCGTAGACCTTCTTGTTCTCCGGCGTGCCCTGCTGGAACTCGATGCCGGCGTAGATGTCCTCGGTGTTCTCGCGGAAGATCACGATGTCCAGCTTCTCGGGGCTCTTCACGGGGCACGGGACGCCCTTGAACCAGCGCACCGGGCGCACGCAGGCGTACAGGTCGAGCTTCTGGCGCAGGCCGACGTTGACCGAGCGGAAGCGCGGCGTGATCCACTCGGACTGGCACTTCGGGCACTTGGCCGGGCGGTCCATCAGCTCGGCGGCGCAGTCCAGGCAGACGAACTTGAAGGAGCCGGCGGGCGTGGTGAGCGGGCCCTTCAGGCCGACGCGGTACTCCTTGAACGCGGCGACCGTCTCCTCGGGGAGGACGGTGTCCTTGTCGTAGTTCTTGAGGGCGGTGAGGCCGGCGAAGACCTCCATCCAGGCGATCTTGCGCTTGCCCTTGTAGGCCTTCTCGACCGCGCCGTCCAGCACGATCTTGGTGGCCTTCCAGAGGTCGAGGCCGGTGCCGTCGCCGGGGAAGAACGGGATGATGGGGTTGTCGGGCACGTTCAGCTTGCCGTCCTTGTAGCCGATCTTCGCGCCGTCCTTCGGGACCGTGTACTTCGCCATGGGGTGAGCCTCCTGAGAGAGTCCTGCTTTCACTGTATCAAAAAATCCGGGCGACAAGGATACTGCTTAGCAACGACACTGCCGGAACGGAGGACCGGGACTAAGGACCTGCGCCCGCATAGGTCGAAAGTCCCGAAAGTATGCTATGCTCCCGCCATGAACCGACTCCTCGCCGCGCTGTGCCTCCTGGCCGCGTCCGCCGTCCACGCCCAAGGGCTCCCCGCGTTCTCGGGCGTGAGCTTCCGGAACATCAAGTCGACCCGCTTCGAGCTGGAGTCCCCCCGCCCGCGCGCCGGCGACGAGCTCTCGTCCTACCACATGATCGCCCAGGCCGGCCGCGACCGCCTGTTCGGCTACGCGCAGACCGAGGACCAGGCCCGCGAGGCCATCGCGTACTGGACCGACGCCTTGCGCCAGGCCGGCGTGCTCCCGGTCGGGGCGTCCTACGCCGACGGCATGTACCAGATCCAGTACCGGACCGCCGACGGCCGCGTGATCCGGGACTTCCTGGCCGACCCGCGCCAGTTCCCCCCGAAGGACGAGGCCGGCCTGCGCGCGAACATGGCGCTGGTCCGCGCCGCGCTGGAGAAGGCCGGCCACGGCGTCGTCGCCGCCCGCGTCGTCTCCGTGGACGCGCTGCTGCCGACCTACTCGGTGCTGTACCTGACCAAGCCCGACGCGAACCCCGACCACGAGGCGCGCCTGCGCGTGCTCAAGCCCGGCGACGACATCGACGTCTCCGTCTACAAGGGCGCCGGCGTGGACGTCGTCCAGACCCCCGAGCCGTGGATGATGGTCTACCTGGGTCCCGAGGTCGGCTACGTGACGGTGATCGGCAAGACCCGCGACGAGGTCCTGGAGAAGCTGGCCAAGCGCGAGGACTTCCTGAAGGGCGAGGGCAAGGTCCTCATCGCCCACAAGATCGAGCCGATGGACGACGCGGACTACAAGTTCGCGGCAGCGATCTACTTCTTCCAGTAGAAGGCGGACGGGTCCGCCAGGAACGCGCGCGCGTCGTCGGCGCCCTGCGCGAGCATCCGGCGCACGCCCGCCGCGCGGAAGTCCAGCATCATCGGCGCGAGGCGCCGCGACGGCGCCACGCGGTACACGCGCGGCGGGCGCGGCGCTCGCGCCAGGCTCTCCAGCCCCTCGTCGACGATCCCCCGCCCCGCCTCGCGCGAGGCCTGCTCGAGCTCGCGCCACGGCCAGAGCTCGCGCCGGCCCAGCTCGTCGGCGCGGACCATCTCGAGGACCAGCACCGTCGCGCAGGACGCCAGCGGCGCGAAGTCCGTCGGCCGCGGCATCGGAACGCCCCCGTCGTACAGGCGCACGCGGCGGCCGCGGAAGTCCAGGTCCACCGGCGGGAACACGAGCGGCACCGCGCACGAGGCGGCCGCGTGCTCGACGAGCGGGGCGTCCCAGCCGTCCCGGCCCCCCGGCGTGTAGCGCGCGTACAGCGCCGTCGCCTCGGACGGGCAGGCGGTCATCACCGTGAGCTCGGCCTTGAGCGCGGCCTTCGCCGCCTCGTCGTCGCGCGCCTCGTCGAAGAACGAGCGCAGCGGCGCCGCCGAGCACAGCGCGAACGGAGCCAGCCGCGGGCGCGGGCGCAGCGTCCAGGCGTTCAGGCGCCGCCAGTGGGCGAGCGCCTCGGGCAGGCGGCCGAAGGCGAGCGCGGCGCCGTTGACGACGCCGATGCTGTAGCCCATCACCGCGTCGAAGCGCAGGCCGGCGGCGTCCAGGACCTCGAGCGCGCCCGCCTGCCAGGCGCCGAGCGAGCCGCCGCCTTGGAGGAAGACGCCGAGCGGCCGCGGGAACGGCTCAGACCCGGCGTTCGTCGAGGAGCCGTTCGTAGAGCGCCTCCTGGGCGCGGACCATCCCGTCGATGTCGAACTCCGAGCCGATGGAGGCCGCCGCGCGGGCGCCCAGGCGGCGGCGCAGGTCCGCGTCGGTGAGCAGCCCGACGAGCTTCTCGGCGAAGCCGTCCACGTCGCCGGGCTCGACCAGGAAGCCGTTCTGCCCGTCGACGAGGACGTCGGTGACGCCGTCGGTCGCGTAGCACACCGACGGCAGGCCGGTGTGCATCGCCTCGACGAGCGCGCGCGGCAGGCCCTCCCACAGCGAGGTCAGCGCGAACGCGTCGGCCGCGGCCAGCCACTGCGGCCCGTCGCGGCGCCAGCCCAGGAAGGTCAGCTTGTCGCCCAGGCCGAGGGCGAGCGCCTTGGCCTGCAGGGCCGTCTTCTGCGGGCCGTCGCCGAGGAAGACGAAGCGCGCGTCCGGCACCTTCGCCGCGGCCTTCGCCGCCGCCGCGACGAAGTCCCCGGCGTTCTTCTGCGGCTTCAGGTTGCCGATCGAGACGACCAGGAGCTTGTGGCGGCCGATCCCCGCGGTCATCTTGAGCGCGTCGGCGTCCACGCGCGCCGGGAAGTCGGCCAGGCGCACGCCGGAGCGGATGATGGTCGCGCCCTCCGCGCGGCCCAGGCCGTGGGCCTCGGCGTAGCGCGCGTTCGACTGCGAGACGAAGACGAGGCGCGTCGTGAACCGCGCGCAGAGCCGCTCGAGCGCCACGTACAGCCGCTTCACCCACGGGTGCTGGCGGTCGTGGAAGCCGAAGCCGTGGTAGGTGTGCACGACGACCGGGACGCCGCACCACGCGGCGGCCAGGCGCCCGAGGATGCCGGCCTTCGAGCTGTGCGTGTGGACCACGTCCGGGCGCTCGGCCTGGAAGCACTTCACCAGCTCGAGCAGGGCCATCAGGTCGTGGACCGGCGAGACCTCGCGCGTCAGCGACGGCAGCCACACGGCGCGGATCGCGCGGTCGGCGCGGACTTCGGCGTCGAGCAGCCCCCCCTCGCCGCAGACGAGGACCGGCTCGAAGCGGGCGCGGTCGAGCGTGCGCACCGTGTGCAGGGTGTTCTGCTGGGCGCCGCCCAGGTCGAGGCGGGTGATGACGTGCGCGACCTTGATCCTCACGCGAGGATTCTACATCATCGGGGCGCGGGCGACGGCTTCGGCGCCGGAGGCTTGCCCGCGGCGTCCTTCTGCAGCCTGTAGTTCAGCGTGCGCCGATACGGGCCGACGCCCTTGACCGGCGCGCCGGCCGCCGACGGGAGCGGCGTCGGATGATCCACCGAGCGGACCTCCTGGCGCGGGAAGTAGTGCTTGAGGATGTCCCGCCACGGCTTGCCGAGCGCGGCCTGGCCGACGCCGCCCGCGCGCGAGTAGCCGACGCCGTGTCCGGTCCCGGCCCCCCACAGGATCACGCGCGACACGCTCTTGCCGTCGTAGACCGGCTGCAGGGAGAACAGCGTCGAGCGCAGGCTCCCGGGCGACAGCAGGCGCTGCAGCTCCTCGAAGCCCGTGTAGACGACCGAGCCGTCGGCGCCGACGACCTCGATGCCCTTCACGCGTCCGGTGTCCGTGCGGCCGGTCACGCGCAGCGCGCGGACGCGGCCGACGCGCTTCTTCTGGTCCACGCGGGCGCGGATGTCCTTGACGTCGAGGACGCGGACCCAGCGCGCGGTCGCGGCCGAGCGTCCGGGCGCGGCCTCGCTGTACAGGCCCTCGGGCGGAGGCTCGTGGACGAAGCGCTCGAAGTCGAGCGGCGTGGTCCAGGACGCGAGGGGGCGCGGGCCGTCGTCCACCGAGACGAACGTCTCCAGCCCCGGCTCCCCGGAGGCCCGGCCGTCCTCGGTGCGGCCGCCGCTGTCCTCGTGCTGCGGCGCGCGCGTCACCAGCCCGTTCTCGGTCAGGGCCAGCCCCTCGGTCGCCAGCACCCCGTCGCCGGCCTCGCGCATCTCCCCGCTGACGCCGACGGTCGGCTGGACCGAGCGGTCGTCGAGCAGGTCGTAGCGCTCGAGCGTCGGCGGCCGGTGGCCCATCGCCCACAGCGCGGCGGTGCGCGACACGACCGCCTGCGCCTTGTAGGCCTCCGGAGGCGAGCCGGACGGCAGCGCCATCGAGACGACGCCGTACAGGTACAGCTCGAGCGGCGTCTCCGCGACCAGGCGGAAGCCCCACGGGTTCGGGATCACCTCGACGGAGCCGCGCGTCTCGCGGTCGCCCAGGTCCACGCCGACGGGGTCGGTGATCTTGGCGCTCTTGACGAGGATCGAGCCGCGCGGGCTCTGCGGCACGAAGGCGAACGGCTGCTTCGACACGAAGAGCAGGTTGCGCGCGGAGTCGCGGACCTCGACGACGTTGGTGTCGGGGCGGAACTCGACCTCCCACTGGTCGTACGCGTTGCCGTTGTCGCGCAGAGCGCCGTAGGCCGCGGCGGTGACCTTGAACGGGGCGTTCGACATCAGGTAGGCGCGCGTCATCGACGCGGGCTTGCCGTTGGGCGCGCCGAACAGGCCGACGCGCACCGCGCGGCTGGACTTCGGCAGCGGCGGCTCGTCGGCGTTGGCGTCCAGCAGGGGGCGGGCGACGCGGCGCACTCCGGAGGCGGCGTCCGGGTCGCCGGTGACGAAGCGCGCGTTGCGCTTGAGGACCTTCTGGGCCTCCTCGTCGGCGGGGTCGAACCACAGCGCGCGCCGCGCGGCGAGCCACGCGCCGCGGTTGTCGCCGACGCGGTCCATGAAGCGGACCAGCGCGCGCAGGGCCTCGCGGTCGTACGGGTCCACGTCCAGCGCCTGGCGCAGGTAGCTGAGCGTGGCCGGCTGGTCGCCGATGGTCGCGGCGGCCTCGGCGGTGAGCTGGGCGGCGGCGGCGACCGAGTAGGGGCCGGCGACACCGGCGCGGCGCAGCGGCTCCAGCGCGGCCTTCGGCTTGTCGTCCAGGATCGCGGTCAGGCCCAGCCCCAGGTCCGCCTCGGCCTGCGTCTCGGTCGTCGAGGAGCGGTCGATCGCCTTCTCGAACGACTCCTTGGCCTCGCGCAGGCGGCCGACCGACAGCGACGACCACGCGCGCTGGTTCCAGACCAGCCCGTCCGCGCCCTCGGCGAGCGAGGCCTTGATCCACAAGGGCAGCGCCGTCTCGGGGCGGCCGGCGTCGCGCTCGGCCAGCGCCTCGTTGGCCTCGGGGCGCGGCCCCGTCGCGCCGAGTCCGGACAGGTAGCGCCAGCCGCTGGCGGCGTCGTCGTAGCGGCCCTGCAGGAAGGCGCCGTACGACTCGCGCGTGGTCTGCTCGACCTCGGCGGCGAGGGCGGGGACGGCGAGGACGGCGAGCAGGGCGGCGGCGCGCAGGCTCATCGCGTCCTCCGCGTCTTCGCGCGCGGCGCGGCCGTCGGCGTCGGGAGCCGGTCGGGCGGCTCCTCTCCGGCGGCGGCGGGGCGGAACGGCTCGATCGACTGCGGGATCACGAGGCGCAGTTTATTGAGACGCTCGAGCGCGGCGGGACGGTACGCCGGCGTGTCGAGCGCGAGGGCCTTGTCGGCGATCGACTGGAGCCGGGCGACGTCGAAGCCCTTCGCGGCCGCGACGGCGATCTCCTCGCTGACGGCCTTGTGCAGCGCGCGCAGGCGCAGCGACTCCTTGCGGTCGAGGTCCTCCGCGATCGGCGCGGCGAGGCCGGACTTCCCCCGCGCGGCGGCGTCCGCGCGCTCCTGCCACCACTGCCGCGGGATCCCCTGATAGCGGTCTCCCAGCACGACCAAGGCGACGGCGATCCCGGCGACCGCGAACGTGCGCGCGTTGAGGAAGCGGAGGATCGTCTCCATGCGGCGTCAGGCCTTCGGGGGCTGGCCGGGCGGCGCGGCCGGGGGCGCGGCGGGCGGCGTCGTCGGCGGCGCGGCGGCCGGCGGCGCCGCGGCGGGCTTGGCCGGACCCGCGCAGGCCATCACGATCTTGTTGGCGACGGTGGGCAGGCCCTGGCCGCGCATCACCATCTCCTCGACCTCCTGCGCCAGATACCAGGCCTCGACCTTCAGGTCGGCGGCGCGGATGTGCTGGTGGGCGAGCAGGGACAGGTCGTGCAGCGCGCGCAGGCTCTGCGTCAGGCGCATGCACAGCCGCATCACGTCGTTGGCGAACTTGGCGGCCTTCTCGTCGGGCCCGGCGGTGCGCTCGATCGAGCCGAGCACCACGGGGATGCCGGAGATCTCGGTGCCGAAGGTGCGGACCTCGCGGCGGAAGCGCTGGAGGTCGTAGCCGTACATCGTGTCGTTGTTCGGCAGGTTGTTCTTCTGGGCGTTGGAGATGCGCTGGGCGCGGAACAGCAGGTCCTCGAGCTTGCCCTTCAGCGCGTTGACCTTGTCCGCGGTCATCGAGAGCGTGCCTTCCATCTGCTTGAGGCCTTGCAGTGTCTCCATGTCACTCCTTGAGGAGGTCGTCGAGCAGGGCCTCGTCGTCGGCCTTGGTCGGCGCCTTCGCCGCGGGCTTCGCGGGCGCGGGCTTCGCCTTCGCCGCGCGCTTGGCGGCGGTCGGCTTCGGCGCGGGGGCCGCTTCCTCGCCGGGGGCGACGGGAGCGTCGTCGGCGGGCTCGACGGCCGCCTTCGGCGCCGCGGCCGGCTTGGCCTCGGGCTTCTCGCCGGGCTCGCCGAGCAGCGAGTCCAGGCTCTCCTCGGCCTTCGGGGCGGGCGCGGGCTTGGCCGCGGCTTTCTTCGCCTTCACCTTGACGGCCTTGGGCTTGGGCGGCGCCGGCGGCGGCGCGGCCTTCCCGGCGAGCACCGCCTTCGCGGCGGCGTTGCGGCCGACGACGGCCTTCGCGGCGGGGTCCACCTCGAACTCGTAGGCGACGGTCGGCGAGCCGGGCGCGCCGTGAGCGAAGTAGTTCACCACCGCGCGGCCGGTGGGCAGGGGCTCGGCCATCCACGGCGGCAGGTTGCCGACGGGCGGCGACAGGGTCTCGAGCGCCTGGCCGAGCGTGCGGCCGTCGGGGAGCAGGAAGCCCTTCGCCGCGTCGATCGCCTCCTGGCGCGGGTCGGCCTGCGGCGCGGCCATCGGAGCCGGGATGGATTCGGCCGGTCCGCCGGGCGTCCCGGTCGCGGGCGCCGGGGCCGGCGTGGGCAGGGGCGCGTTGTCGGACAGGCCCTCGGGCACGGGCGGCGCGGGCTTGGCCGGCTTCTTCATGAAGCGCGGCGCGAGCACCGCGACCGCGGCCAGCGCGACGAGGCCGGCGAGCGCGCCGAACACGAGGGCCTTCTTCTTGCCCCCCGCGGCGGGCGGCGGGGCGACGGGCGCGGCCTCCGGAGCCGGGGCCGCGGCGAGCGCGGCGCCCGCGTCGACGGGGGCGGCGTCGCCGGGGACCGGGACGCCGGAGGCGTCGACGGCGGAGGACTCGGCGGGAGCGCCGAAACCGGGGACGGGAC
>JACQBB010000374.1 GCA_016194625.1 Elusimicrobiota bacterium
GCAGGCGGCGGCGGGCGCCGAAGGCCAGATGCTCCTGTCGTGGTACGCCCCGGACTCCAACGGCAACGTCTTCGTCGCCTCGACCGCCGTCGCGGGGTACGCGATCCGGATCGCGACCTACTCCGTCGCCAGCGTCGGGGGCAGCACTCAATCGTGGTGGAACGGCGCGATGGACGTCGCCGCCCTCCCCGCGCCCGCGGTGCCGGTCGCTCCTCCGGCGCCGGCCTCCCCGGGCACGACGCAGTTCCTGCTGATCAACCAGCTCTGGCCGGGCGCCACCTATTTCGCGATGATCGTCAGCTCCGACTCCGCCGGCCTCTCCTCCGGCGCCGACGCGAACGCGTACGGCGTCCAGGCGAGCACGCTCGTGTACGACGCGGCGCCGCCGTCTCCGACCGGCCTGGCCGTGACCCAGGTCGCGCCGGGGAAGGTCACGGTGACGTGGAACGCGGTCGCGGCGTACGACTTGGACGCCTACCGCGTGTACTTCGACTCGACGCCGCCGTACGACTTCGCGAGCTCGTCGGTCGCCGCCCTCTCGAGCGGCACGCTCGCGGACACGATCACGGGCCTGAGCAGCGGCACCTACGCGTTCAAGGTGACCGCGGTGGACCGCGGGGCGCCCGCCTGGCCGGGCGTCGCGCTGGAGAGCCTCAACCCGAGCTCGACGACGGTCACGCTCGTCCCGGCCGTGCACCGCCCGCAGGCGCCGTTCGGCGTCGCGCTGACGACGGGCGCGGCGACGGCCGTCCTGCGCTGGATGCCGGTCGCGCGCTTCGCCGACTTCGCCCCGTTCGCCGTCTCGACGGCGCCGACGGCCGACGAGGTCAGCGGCTATCACGTGTATCGGGCGACCTCCCCGACGCGCGGCGGCTGGACGGACATGGCCGTCCTCTCGACGGCGACCCTCTCCTGGACCGACCTCGCTTCCGGCCCGCAGTATTACTACCACGTCCGCTCGGAGAACAGCTCCGGGCTCTCGGAGCGCTCGGCGGTCCGCGCCGCCGGCGACCTGACCGCCTACAGCGTCGCTCCGGACGACATGAGCTATTGGCAGATCCTGGGCGCCGACGTGGGCGCGATCGAGGGCGCCGGCGGCGACCCGATGACCGCCTATCTGATCGTCCCGTCGAGCCGCCCGATGGACCTGGGCGCGCTGCAGGGGCGCGTGATGAAGTCCGTCGTGTACGACGCGTATCTCGGAGGCGTCTCCTTCACCCCGAATTTCGCCACGCGCGCTCCGGGCGTCCTGCGTCTGCGCTACGAGCTGGCCTCGTCCACGGGCGTCACTCCTTCGGCGCGCGTCGGCGGCGTCCCCGCGACTCCCGGCAACCTCAGCATCTACTGGTACAACGGCGCGCGGTGGGTCCAGCTGTACGGCTCGGTGGACCAGTCGAACCAGATGATGACCATCTCGACCAAGTTCTCCGGCCAGTACCAGCTGCGCGTCGTCGAGCGCGCGACGGCCTTCTCGTTCGACGCGTCGGGCGTCAGCAACCGCTTCGTCACCCCCAACGGCGACGGCCGCAACGACAACGTCGTCTTCACCTTCGACGATCCCGCCGACGCGGCGGTGACCGGGAAGATCCTGGACCTGCGCGGACGCGTCGTCGTCTCCAGCCTGCCTCCGGGGCCCGTCACCCACAGCCTGATGTGGGACGGCACGGCCGGCGGGCGCCCGGTGCCCGGCGGCGTGTACGTCTATCAGATCGTCTCCGAGGGGCGGACCTATTCCGGCACCGTCGTCGTCATCCGATGAGATCCCGAGCGGACCGATCCGACGGGCCGAATTCGCGTGGACGTAACAATGAATTCGCACCGAGGTCCTACACTCCATGGACATGGGCGGCGTCTTGAAGGCCTGGATGGTGTTCGGCGCCCTGCTCGGCGGCTTCGCCGCCGGGGCGGGGGTCGCGGCCGGCGTCCGCCCTCTGGGCTTCACCTTCAACGGCGTCAGCAACCGCGTCGTCACCCCGAACGGCGACGGCCGCAACGACAACGTGGCGTTCCGCTTCTCGAACCCGCGCGACGCCGCGGGCAGCGTCAAGATCTACGACGTCCGCGGCCGCCTGGTCGCGTCGCTGGGCATCAACCCGGGCGACGCCGTCGAGGTCTGGGACGCGCGCTCCAACGGCGCCGTGGTCCCGAGCGGCCTGTACATCTTCGTCATCAGCGTGGACGGGGCCACGACGAGCGGCGCGGTGGCGGTGATCCGATGAGGACCCTCCTCCTCGCCGCCGCGGCCGCCGCTCTCCTGGCCGCTCCCGCGCGCGCGGCGTTCGAGGACCTGGGCGCCGGTGCGCGCGGACCGGGATTGGGAGACGCCGTCACCGCGCTGGCCGACGACGCCTACGCGACGCACTACAATCCCGCCGGCCTGGCGCAGCTCGAGAGGCCGCAGTTCAGCGCCGCCTATTCGCGCTTGTACGTGGGCCTGTCCGACGGCTCGGACCTGGGCGCGTCGGACCTCGTTTACGCGCATCCCCTCGCGCGCGGCCGCAAGGGCACGCTCGGGATCTCGTGGGACCGATTCGCGCTGAACGGCCTGTACAACGAGCAGACCGTCGCCGCGGCGTACGGCCGGCGGGTGTGGGACTCGGAGGAGGGCTCCGCGCTCCTGGCCGGCGCGAGCCTGAAGATGCTCTCGCACTCGTTCTCGCCGGGGCCCGAGGCGTCCAACGCCTGCGACCAGGGGCTGTGCGGCTTCGGCAAGGACCCCGTGCTCGGCGGCAAGACCAGCAAGACCGCGTTCGGCTCCGACCTCGGCCTCATCTACCGATTCCCCCGCCGGTTCCAAGCGGGGCTGTCGGTCCAGAACGCCAACGAGCCGAACGCCGGGTTCTCCGGCTCCGACAAGGTCCGCCGCGCGTACAACCTGGGCCTCGCGTACCGCTCGCTGTGGCTGAGCCTGGTCGGCGAGCTCAAGCAGCGCCCTTCGGCGTCGGGCGGCTCGGCGCGCGACGCGCTGTTCGCGGTCGAACGCTTCTATCCGACGCTCGACTACGGCCAGTTCGGCCTTCGCGGCTCGCTGGGCTGGGGCCTGGACGCCTCCGGCTGGCGCCAGATGACGGTGGGCGGGGCCTACCGCATCAACAAGATCCAGTTCGATTACGCGTTCCTGATCCCGTTCGGAGGCGTCGCGGGGCAGTCCGGTTCCCATCGCGTGAGCCTGACCTATCACTTCGGCGCGCCGACCGCCGACGAGGAGCTCAGCCAGGACCTGCTCGCGCAGGCCAAGCGCCTGCGCGAGCGCGGGCC
>JACQBB010000375.1 GCA_016194625.1 Elusimicrobiota bacterium
CCGCTCGGGCGGCGTCTCCTCCCTGGCCAACCTGCTGAACACCTCGGTGGTGACCTTCGGCGTGAAGGGCGGCTACCTGATCGGCGCCAAGACGCGCGCCTACGCCGCCGTCCACCGCGTGCTCACCCACTACACGGAGGGCACCCGCCAGGACAACCACCGCGACACCAACGCGGACTTCGGCGTCGAGGGCGACCTGACCGCCAAGCTGAAAGGCACGGTGCAGACCGGCTTCATCTACCAGTCCTTCGACCGGGACTCGACCAACCCCAACCGCGCCACCATCGGCCGGCACTGGAGCGTCCTGACCTCCCTGGACTACCGCCCGACCGAGACCTGCCAGTTCGTGCTGACGGCCAACCGCGCCACCGCGGACGCGGCCACCACCAGCTCGCGCTACTTCGTGACCAACGCCGTCACCCTCGCCTACAACCATAAGTTCACGCAGAAGGTGTCGGCCGGCGTCAACGGCGGCGCGCAGTGGGACAAGTACTCGGACGACTTCACCATCGGCGCCGAGACCAAGTCCCGCCGCGACGACACCTACAACGTCGGGGCCAAGGTGGACTACCAGGCCACCGAGTGGCTGTCGGCCGGCGCGTCCTTCAAGAACGTGGACCGCTACTCGACCTTCTCGCGCCAGTACAACTACCGCGACAACATCACGGGAGTCAACGCGAAGGTCATGTTCTAAGCGCTTCTTCCCAGGAGCGTCCGTACGGAGGGCCCGGCGAAAGCCGGGCCCTCCCTCTTTTCAGGGGAGGGAGCGGCTCAGGGGGCGCGGCGGGCTTCCAGCGAGGCGATGCGGGCCTCGTGGGCGGCGAGTTTGGCGGTGACGGCCCTCGAAAGGTCGGCCATGTTCGCTTGGAGGCGGGCCTCCATCGCGTCCATGCGGGCGCCCTTGTCCACGCTGTCGGCCATCAGGCGGCGGATGTCCATCTGCATCTTATCCATCGCGCCGAATCTGGCGTGGATCGCGTCCAGCTTGGCGTCCATCCCGGCGCGCGCCGCATCGAGCTTGGCGTCCACCCCGCTGCCCATCGCGGCCAGCTTCGCGTCCATCTCGGCGCGGAAGGCCGCCAAGAGCGATCCCTCCATCCGCTCCAAGTCCGCGCGCGTCGCCGCCCGCTCCCGCTTCATCGCCGTACATCGTACCTCCCCGTCCGGCCTCCGTCCAGGGCCCAAAGTCCCGATGATATACGGCGACCCCCGTCGAAAAGTTCCCGGGCGGGCGCCTCTTTCTCGTCGTAAAAGCTATAATCAACGCATGTCCCGCTCGCCCCTCTTTTTGGCCGCTCTGCTCCTGACTTCCTGCTCTTCCGTCCCGCTCCATTACGACTCGTCGGCCCCCAAGAAGTCCGACGCCGTCCAGCGCCAGCAGGCCGAGGAAGCCGCCATCTCCGCCGCCGTGGAGCAGGTGGCCGTCAAGAAGTCCGACTACGTCATCAGCGGCGCCGACCTGCTGAAGATCACGCTGCTGGGTGAGAAGGACCTGGACCGCGAGGTCCGCGTCAGCCAGAAGGGCACCATCACCTACCCCCTGGTCGGCGAAGTGAAGGTGGGGGGCCTGACCACCGCCGACGCCGAGCGTGCGCTGGCGGCGGGCCTGAAGGACTATCTGCGCAGCCCCCAGGTTTCCATCTTCATCAAGGAGTACGGCAACAAGAAGGTCTTCGTCTTCGGCCAGGTCATGAAGCCCGGCGCCGTCGAGCTCCCGACGGAGACGAGCCTGACGGTCCTGGAGGCCATCTCCCAGGCCCAGGGCTTCACCCGCATCGCCGCCCCCGACCGCACTCGCGTGGTGCGCATGGTGGACGGCAAGAGCCAATCGTTCACCATCGAAGTCTCCGCCATCACCAAGCGCGGCGAGAAGGATAAGGATCTTACGCTGGAACCCAACGATATCGTCTTCGTCCCGGAGAGCATGTTCTGATGCCCACCATCACCGAACCTCAGGCCGGCGAGCCACTCGACCTCACCTACTACCTGGACGTCGTCCTGCGCCGCCGCTGGATCGTCGCGGCCGCCATGGCGCTGGTGGCCGGGGTCACCGCCGTCGCGACCTTCACCACGAAGCCCGTCTACCAGGCCAGCGCCCTGCTGGTCATCGAGAAGGAGAGGGGCGGCCTGGTCCAGAACGGCTCGATGGTGGAGAACTCGAACGAGGACTACTACCAGACCCAGTACAAGCTCCTGCAGAGCGTGTCCCTGCTTCGCAAGGTCTACGCCGAGCTGGCGCTGGAGAAGGCCCCGGATTTCTCGGGGCCGCAGGGCTTCGAGCGTTTCCAGAAGGCCGTCGCCATCTCACCGGTCCTGCGCAGCCGCCTGGTCTATGTCCGCGCGGATTCCCACGACGCAAAGCTCGCCGCCGACATCGCCAACCGCTTGAGCCAGGATTTCGTGGACCAGAACCTCTCCAACCAGCTCTTCATCTCGAAAGAGGTCCTCCAGGCTCTCCAGATGAAGGACGGTCAGGCCTCCTACGACTCCTTGCCGGCGGTCGTCAACAACTCGCTCATCCAGACGCTCAAGGGAGAGTACGCGAAGCTCCGCAGCCAGTACGCGGACATGTCCCAGCGCTACACCGACAAGTACCCGGCGATGTCCCAGCTCAAGTCGAACATGGCCGCGCTCGAGGGTCAGATCCGGACCGAGACCGAGCGCGTGGTGGCTTCTCTCAAGACGGAGCTCTCCGGCCAGCTCAAGGGCAACAACGTCCGGATCATCGATCCCGCGGACGTCCCGGCCCGCCCGTACAAGCCCCGCAAGCGCTTCAACCTGACCCTGGGGCTCCTCGGCGGCCTGCTCGCGGGCGTCGGCCTGGCCTTCCTCATCGAGACCCTCGACCAGTCCATCCGCACGCAGGAAGACGTGGAGGAAAAGGTCGGCAAGCCGTTCCTGGGCGTCATCCCGCAGGCGGTCCTCAAGAAGCACCGCATTTACGAGGCCATGCTCGCCGAAGAGCTTTCGTTGACGAGCGAGGCGTTCCGCAACCTCCGCACGATGATCGATTTCGCCGGGGTCGGAGGCAAGGCCAAATCCCTGCTCGTGACCTCCACCGTCCAGGGGGAGGGCAAGACCTACGCCGCCGCCAACCTCGCCGTCGCGATGGCCCAACTGGGAGAGTCCGTCATCCTCATCGACGGGGACCTGCGGCGCCCGAACGTGCACCGCGGCTTCGCGGTCTCCTCGGAGCGCGGGCTGAGCGATTTCCTGGTCGCGGGCCGCCACGCCGACGACGCCGCGCGTCTGGTCCAGAAGACCGACGTCCCCGGACTGGAGGTCTTGCCCTGCGGCCAGCGGCCTCCCAACCCGTCGGAACTCCTCAACACGCCGCGTCTGGGCGCTCTCGTCGCCTGGGCGCGGGAGCGGTATGACCGCGTCATCGTGGACTGCACCCCGATGTTCCCGATCAACGACACCCTGTTGTGGGGGCGGCACATCCCCTCGGGCGTCTTCGTCGTCCGGTACGGGGTGACCCGCACGCCGCTCATCCGGACCGCCTGCCAGAAGCTGGAGACGGGCGGGATCAAGCTCCTGGGCGTGGCCGTCAACGCCGCGCGCCAGGGCGGCCTAGCCTACTCCTCGTACGGGTACTACTACCAGCAGTACTACCACTCCTACCAACAGCCTCAAGCGGCCCCCACCGGCGGCGAGGCGTCGTGACCTCGCGGCCGTCCCGCGCCGTGGTCGAGGCGCTCGTGCTGGCCGCGGTCGCGTCGGGCCCGTTCTTGTTCGGCGCGGTGGAGCCTTGGTCCGAAGCCGTCATCGTGACGCTCGGCGCCGCCGCGGGAATCGCCGCCCTCCTACGCGGCGAGCCTTCCTCCGGAGGCGCGAAGGCCCTTGCGGCGGGGTTCGCGGCTCTCACCGTCTGGGCCGCCCTGGAGTCGTTGCATCCCGTCTCCGCGACGGCTCCGGCCCCGTTTCTCCCGCACACCGTGGACCCGCTCGCGACGCGCGTCTTCGCCTCGCGCATGGCGGCGTGCGCCGGCGTCGCTTGGGCCGGCGGCTCGGTCTACTCCGATGAGCGCGCGCGGGCGCGCCTGGCGCGGGTGCTGGCCGGCTTGGGCGTCGTCGTGGCCGCCGCCGGGATGATCCAGCTTTCCCAGGGGAACGCGAAGCTGCTGGGCCTGCGCCAGACGCCGTCGACCTTCAACCCGTTCGGCCCCTACTACAACCCCAACCATGGCGCCGCGATGCTGTCCTTCGCCCTGTTCGCCGGAGCCGGTCTGTGGCGGGAGCGCCGGAAGCGGCTGCGCGGCTCGTGGCGGGGCGGGGTGGGCCGGGCCAGCGACGCCGCGGCGTCCTTGGCCTTGTCCGGCGCCGGCCTGGCGGTCATCGCCGCGGGGATGTTCTTCACGCGCTCGCGCGGCGCCGCGGCGTGCGCCGTCTTCGCCGCCGGCGTCTGGGCCGCGGGCGGCGGTCCCAGGCGCCGGGCCGCCGCCGCCGCGACGACCGCGGCGCTCATCGGGGCTGCGGCGTGGTGGGCCTGGGGACGATACCCGACGCTGGCCGATTCCTTCGACATCCGCGTCTCGATCTGGAAGCGGACCCTCGCGCTGATCGCGGACGCTCCCATGTTCGGCCGCGGCCTGGGCGCCTTCGCCGCGCCGTTCCCGGCCTATCAGCCTTACGGCGTCGGCGGCCTGGTGCTCCAGGCGCATTGCGACCCCCTTCAGCTCGCGGCCGAGGGGGGGCTCGCCGGAGCCCTCGTCGCGGCGGCGGCGCTGGCCGGCTTCGCCCGTTCCTGGGAGGACTCCCGCGGCGACGCGGTCCTCCAGGGCCTGCGCTGGGGCCTGGCGGCCTTCGCGCTCAACTCCCTCGTCGAGTTCAACGGCGAGATCGCCGGCAACCTCATCCTCGCCGCCGGCGTCGCCGCGGCGGCCGGCGCGTCGCGTCCGGTCGCGGCCGAGGGGGCGGAGCGAGCCCTCTGGCGCCCTCGCCTCGCGGCCAGCGCCGCGTTAGCGGCGGCGGCTCTGGCGACCTTCCCTCGCGCGGTGGCGTGGTTCCTCGCCGGGAACCACGCGCTGATCGTGCCCGAAGCTCCGCTGTCCGACCTGCGCGCCGCG
>JACQBB010000376.1 GCA_016194625.1 Elusimicrobiota bacterium
GACCGCGCGGTGCGCCAGGACCCGCACGACGGGCGCGCGCGCGCCTTCCGCGGCCGCGTGCGCTTCCTGCGCGGCAAGCCCGCCGAGGCCGCGGCCGACCTGGAGAAGGCGGCGTCCGACTCGATGGTCGAGTACTCCTGGATCTACCACTGGCGCGCCGAGGCCAAGGAGGCCGCCGGCGACCGCGCCGGCGCGCGCGCCGACGCGCGCACCGCCGTCGCGCTGGAGCCGCGCCGTCCGGAGTTCCGCGCCCTGAGCGAGCGCCTTGAGACGGGCCGCCGGAAGACCGCGGCATGACCGGCGCCGCGCTGATCGCCGTCCTGCGCCGCGACCACGAAGGCTGGGTCGCCGACTGCTCGGCGCGCCTGCGCTGGCCGTTCGCGATGGAATTGGATCTTTTCTATCACCGGCGGCTGCATGCGCGGCGGCTGCGGGAGCTTTTCGCCGCGGCCGACGCGCGGGCTGGGAAGGACGACAAGGCGCTGGCCGCGCGGGGGCGGCTGCGACGGCTTTTAGGCGACGACGCGGGCGCGGTCGCCGACCTGAGGAGCGCCCTCGACCGGGACCCGTCGAACGTCCTCGCGCGCGCCTGGCTGGCCGAGCTGGACTTGGGGGGGAAGGCCGCCGAACAAGGTCTGACGGAGGCTTTGGAGGGAAAAGGCGCTCCCGTGGAAGCGCGGTACTATCGCGCGGTCTCCCGTCTCATCCGTGGTGACTTCCGCGGAGCCGCCGTCGACGCGCGCGAAGCGCGCAAAGCCCGGCCGAAAGACGCCTTCGCTTCGTTGTTGTTAGGCACGGCGCTGGAGCGCTCCAAGCGCCGTTCCCTCGCGTTGTCGGCCTACGCCGAGGCCGGCCGTCTCGATCCTAATTGTTCCGTGTCGTTCATGCTCAGCGCCCGCCTCGCTCCGTCGACGAAGCTGCGCGACGAGGCCTTGGAAGGCGCTCTGCGCGCCGACCCCTGCTACGCGCTCATCACGCTCTCGTGGTTCAAGCCGGGCGTCTCGTGGGACGCTCACGCCAAGCGCCTCGTCGCCTTCGCCTTCCGCGACCCCGAGCTGGCCGGCTGGTACCAGCGTCAGCAGGAGATCCACTACGCGCCGTACCATTTCGAGGAATACGAGGCCGCGAAGAGCGTTCACGCGCGGCGTCCCGATTCTCCGTGGGCGGCGGCGCTGGTCGCGCGCGGCGTCCTGCGCTGCCCGCCCGACCCGGCACGCAACGAAGAAGGCCTGCGCCTGGCCGACGCGGCGGTGCGCGCCCAGCCGGTCTCCGGCTGGATGCGCTCGTGGCGCGCGCTCGGCCTGATGAAGGCGGGCCGCCGCGACGAGTCGCTGGCCGAGCTCACGAAGTGCCTGCAGCTCCAGCCGTACTACCACCGCGCGATCGCCTGGCGCGGCGGCCTCCTGCGCGGTATGGGCAAGGGCGAGGACGCCCTGCGCGACCTGGACACCGCCTGCGGCATCGACGAGCTGTATCCCTTCTCCGCGCACGAGCGCTCGCTGGCGCGCCGCCTGGTCGGCGACTGGGTGGGGGCGGCGCTGGAGCTGGACCGCGCCTACCGCCTGGATTCCCGCTACGCCTGGATCTTCACGACCTTGCGCGAGCCGACGCGCGCCGAGTTCGCCAAGGCCGAGGCGGACCTGACGCGCGCGATCGCCCGCCACCCGTCGTGCGCGTCCCTGCGCGCCTGGCGCGGCGACACGCGCCGGCTGTCCGGCGACCTGTCGGGCGCCATCCGGGAGCTGCGCGACGCGGTCGCGCTCGACCCGGCGCACGCCAACGCGCTCGCTTTCCTCGGCCGCGCCCTGCTCGACGCCGGCCGCGCCAAGGAGGCCCTCGACCCGCTGCTGCGCGCGACCAAGCTCGCGCCCGACCAGCGCAATTTCGGCGGCTGGCGCGCCGAGGCGCTGTTCCGCGTCGGCCGTCACGCGGAGGCGTTCGCCCTGCTGGGCGTCCTTATGAAGGAAGTCCCGCCCATCCAGGTCTGGTGGGTGCTCCACCTGCGCGCGGAGCTCCTGATGGAGCGCGGCCGCCCTAAGGACGCGCTCAAGGACCTGAAGGCCGCGGAGCGCTGCGAGGGCCGCCACGCCGACGGCTACTACCTGTGCGCCCGCGCCAAGCTCGCGCTGGGCGACGCGCGCGGCGCCGAGGCCGAGATCGGCAAGGCGCTGACCATCTCCCCGAACATGGGCCGCGCCTACCTCCTGCGCGCCGAAGCCCGCCGCCGTCAGGGCAAGGCGGACGCCGTCCTGGCCGACTACCGCGTCGTGCTGGAGCGCTTCCCGTTCCTGTTCAACGAGGAGGAGCGCGGCCGCGTCTCCGCGCTGCTCGGGAATCCTGAGTGAAAAAGTCGACTGACGCTGGAGTCACCAAAACGCTCGCGCGCCTGCGTCCGGACGGCCGCCTGGAGGACTTCGCGCTCCGCTGGGGCGTGCCGCATGTGCCCGAGTTCGAGATGGGCCTGTTCCGGCGCCTGTTCGGCGCGGAACTGCGCTCGGCGCTCGCGGCGCTGGCGCAGCCGAAGACGGCCGAGCGATACGCCCTGCGCGGACGCGTGCGCCGGTTGCTCGGCGACCCGCTGTGCTCCGAGGACTTCCGGAAGTCGCTCGACCTGAAGCCCGGAGTGGCGCGCGTGCACGCGTGGCTGGGCGAGTCGGGGCTGGGCGACAAGGCCGCTCTCGGGGCGCTGGACACGGCGGTCGCGCTCGACCCCAAGGACGGCTGGGCGCGGGCTTATCGCGCGGCGGGACGCTTGCTCGCGGGAGACGCGAAGGGCGCGGCGAACGACGCTTCGGAGGCGATGAAGCGACTGCCTTCGGAAGCTTTGCCGGCGCTGCTTGCGGGCCTGGCTTACGCCAAGACGAAACGAACGGCAAAGGCGGATCGGGCCTATCGCCTCGCGTTGCGCAACGAAGCGTCTTGTTCGGCGGCGGCGCTGCTGCGGGCCAAGCTATGGACCGGGACCCGGTCGGTCCAGGCGGCCGAGGAGGCGCTGGAGGCCGAGCCCGACCACGCTCATGTCGCCCTCTTCACTTGGACGCAGGAGAAGTCTTGGGCGGGCTGGCTGTCGCATCACGTCGATTTCTGCTTCGCCGACGAACGGACATTGCCCCTGTGCACGCGCTTCGGCCTGGACGAGACGCGCTTCTCGCCCTATCATTTCGACGCCGTCGAGCTGGCCGCGAAGACCTTGAAGCTGCGCGGCCGCCATGCCTGGACCTTGGCCACCTACGGACGCGCGCTGGCGCGCGCGCCGGGCGGTCCGTGCGAGAAGCAGGAAGCGCGCAAGGCCTTGGACGAGGCGGTGAAGCTCGATCCGCGCGCGGGCTGGACCTGGGCTTGGCGGGGGCTGTCGCGGATCGGGAACGACCCCGACGGCGCCCTCGCCGACCTGGACAAAGCGCTCTCCCTGTCGCCCCATTATTTCCGCGCGTACGGTTGGAGAGGTTCGCTGTTGCGCCGTCGTGGTCGTTTGAAGGATTCCTTGGCGGATCTGGACCGCGCCGTCGGCGGCGAGGAGCGCTACCCGTTCTCCTCTCACGAGCGTTCGCTCACGCGCCGCCTCCAGGGCGATCTTCTGGGCGCCGTCCACGACTTGGACCGCGCCTACGCGCTTGACCCGCGCTACTCCTGGGTGTACGCCCCCGGCCGCGAGCCGTCCGCGCGGGAGCGCGACCACGGCCTGAAGGAGCTCGACCGCGCCATCGCCCGTCACCCGAGCTGCGCGTCCCTGCGCGCCTGGAAGGGGGAGCTGCTCACGCGCGCGGGAAGGCTCGGCGAGGCGGTGCTGTCGTTGGAGGACGCCGTGGCGCTCGATCCGGCTCACGCGCTGGCGCTGGGATTCCTCGGCCTCGCCTACCTGGAAGCCGGCCGCCCGCAGCGGGCTCTCGATCCCTTGCGGCGTTCCGTGAAGCTGGACGGCCGCCACCTGCAGTTCCGCGGCGGCTATGCCGAGGCCCTGCGCGGCCTGGGGCGCAAGGCCGAGGCCGAGAAGGTCCTGGCGGACGCGCTGGCCGAGCGCCCCAAGGCGTGGACGCTCAAGCTCCAGCGCGCGCGCTGGCGCCTGGACGACGGCCGGGCCGCCGCGGGCCTCTCGGAAGCGCGCGCCGCCGCCGCGCTGGAAGGCCGCGACGCCGAGGCGTACTTCCTGGAGGCCCGCGCGCTGGCCCTGCTCGGCCGCTGGAAGGACGCCGACGCCGCCATCGAGCGCGCTCTCGTCATCGCCCCGAACCAGGGCCGCGCCTTCCTCCTGCGCGCCGAGATCCGCCGCGCGCTCGGCCGCGCCGACGAGGCGGTCGCCGATTTCCGGGTCGTGCACGAGCGCTTCCCTTATTTGTTCAATGACGAACAGCGCGCGGCCGTCGCCGCCCTGCTGAGGAGCTGACCTTGAAGATCAAGCACATCGCCTTCACGCTGTACCCCGTCAAGAACATGGCCCGCGCGCGCAAGTTCTACGAGAAGACCCTCGGCCTCAAGCTCGGGGCGAACTACCGCAACCTTTGGGTCGAGTACTATCCCGGCGGCACGGCCTGCTTCGCCCTCACCACCATGGTCCGCGGCCTCAAGCCGGCCGCCAACGTCGCCTTCGAGGTCGCCGACCTCGAGGAGGCGCTGAAGTCGCTGCGGAAGGCGAAGGTCCGGATCGTCGGGAAGGTCCACGACACGCCGGTCTGCCGCATGGCCTCGTGCCGCGACACCGAGGGCAACGCGATCACCCTCAACGCGAAGAAGAGCTGACATGGACCTGTACGAGCGCGTCGAAGCCTTGGGCCTCCACGAGAAGATCGAGGACCTGGTCGAGCGCTTCGGCGTGCCCCACTGCCCGGAGTACGACCTGGAGTACTTCCGCGCGCTGCGGCGCCCCGAGATCCGCCGTGCCCTCGACGCCGCCGACGCCGCGCTGGCCAAGAAGGCCGACGCGCGCGGGCTGGCCCGCAGAGGCCGCCTGCGCCGCGTCGCCGGCGACCAGGCCGGCGCGCTCGCCGA
>JACQBB010000021.1 GCA_016194625.1 Elusimicrobiota bacterium
TGTTGTCCGAACAAGTCAAATAAGTTTAGGCCTGACCCTCCAACCATGCTACCGCAGGAGATTCTGGCGCAGGTCCGGCGCATCGAGATCGTCACGGGGAAGCTCGTGGCGGAGAGCTTCGCCGGGGATTATCAGAGCGTCTTCAAGGGACGCGGCATGGAGTTCGCCGAGGTGCGCGAGTACGCGCCGGGCGACGACCCGCGCGACATCGACCGCAACGTGTCGGCGCGCGCCGGCAAGCCCTTCGTCCGGCGCTACGTCGAGGAGCGCGAGCTCACCGTCGTCGTCGCCGTGGACCTGTCGGGTTCGCAGGACTTCGGCACCGCCCAGCGGCTGAAGCGCGACGCCGCCGTCGAGGTCGGCGCCGTGCTGGCCTTCGCGGCCCTGCAGAACAACGACAAGGTGGGGCTGGCGCTGTTCACCGAGGGCATCGAGCGCTTCGTGCCGCCGCGCAAGGGGCGGCGCCACGCGCTGGCCGTCGTCCGCGAGATCTTGGCTTACCAGCCCCAGCGCCGCGGCACCGATCTGGGCGCCGCGCTGGAGCGCCTGGCGCGCATGCTCAAGCGCCGCTGCATCCTGGTGGTCGTGTCCGACTTCCGCGACGCCGGCTTCGAGCGCGCGCTGAAGCTGTGCGCGCTCAAGCACGACCTGGTGCCCGTCGTCGTCCAGGACCCGCGCGAGGCCGCCCTGCCCGCGGCGTCCGCCGTCATGGAGGTGGTCGACCCCGAGACCGGCGCGCGCGCCGCGCTGGACCTGCGCTCCGCGGCCGCGACCGTCGCGCGCGAGGAGAGCGCGCGCCGCGCGGAGCTGGAGCGCACCTTCCGCGGCTGCGGCCTGGAGCCCGTGATCGTCTCCACCGACCGCCCGACCATCGACCCCCTGGTCGCCTTCTTCCGGCGCCGCGCGCGGAGGATGCGCCGGTGAGCGCGCTCCTGCTGGCCGTCCTGCTCGCCCCGGCCGCGCGCGCCGCGGACGCGCCCACCCCGGCCGTGTCATGGGAGATCGCCGGCGCCACCGCGGCCTCGGTCGGCTCCGAGACCTATTTCTCGTACAAGCCGACCGTCGCCCCCGGCGCCAAGCTGCTCCCCGACGCGCTCGCCTCCGCGGCCACCGACTTCGCCGTGGTGAAGGCCGAGGCCAAGCCCGACGGCACCTGGCTGTGGACCGTGCTCCCGCTGGAAGAGGGCAAGCGCCGCTTCACCGCGCGCTGGACGCTGGACGGCGCGCCCGTCGCCGCGCCGACCGTGGAGATCCCCGTCGCGACACCGCCCATCCTGGGCGGCGAGGACATCGCCGACATCAAGGCTCCGCTGGCGGCGCGCCGCGCGTGGTGGCCGTGGCTGCTCGCCGCCGCGCTGGGCGCGCTCGCCTGGGAGGCGTACCGCCGCTGGAAGGCCGCCCGCGCCGCGCGGCCCGAGGCCGGCGCGCCCGCCGCGCCGCCGCTCTCGCCCGAGGAGGCGGCCGCGCGCGCGCTGGCCGAACTGGCCGCCGCCGGGCTGTGGGAGCGCGGCGAGCACGCCGCCTACTACCTGCGCCTGACCGACATACTGCGCGTGTATCTGGAAGCGCGCTGGGGGGAGCCCGCGACCGCCATGACGAGCGTCGAGGTCGCCCGCCTGGTCAAGAACCGGCTCGACGACATGTCGTCCTCCGCGCGCGTGCGCGAGATGCTGGGCCGCGCCGACCTGGTCAAGTTCGCGCGCATCAAGCCCGCCGCCGACGAGGGCCCCGCCGACGCCGCCCTCGTCGCCGGGCTGGTGAAGGCGACGACGCCGCGCCCGGCCGCGACGGCCGCGGAGGGGGCGAAGTGAGGTTCGCGCATCCCTGGGCGCTCGCGCTGGCCCCGCTCGCCTGGGCGCTGGCCGCCGCCGCGCTGTGGCGCGGCCGCGCCGCCGCGCTCTCGTTCCCGTCCGGCGAGAAGTCCCGCGCCGCCGCCCCCGGCCGCCGCGCGCGCCTGGCCCGCGCCGTCCCCGTCGTCCTGCCCGCCGCCGCGCTGACCCTGCTCGCGGTCGCGCTCGCGCGCCCGCAGTCGGTGTCGGCCCTGCCCGGCGACGACGGCCGCGGCGTGGACATCGTGCTGGCCATCGACTCGTCGGGCTCCATGCGCGCGACCGACCTCAAGCCCACCCGCCTGGAGGCCGCCAAGGAGATCGCGAAGGCCTTCGTGAAGGGCCGCGTGTCGGACCGCATCGGCCTGGTCACCTTCGGCGGCGCGCCCCTGCTGGCCTGCCCGCCGACGACCGACTACGACGCCCTGCTCGACCGCCTGGACGGCCTGGCGCCCGACATGACGAAGGTGGACGGCACCGCGATCGGCGACGGCTTGGTCGCCGCCGCGCGCCGCCTCAAGGACCTGACCGCCAAGAGCAAGGTCGTCGTCCTGCTCACCGACGGCCGCAGCAACACCGGCGCCGTGGACCCGCTCACCGCGGCGAAGACCCTGGCCGCGCTGGGCGTGAAGGTGTACGCGATCGGCGCCGCCGGCCGCGGTCCCGCCACGCTCACCATCGACGACCCCCGCCAGGGCCGCGTGCTGGTGCAGATCGACGACGACCTGGACGACGAGCTGCTCGCCAAGATCGCCGACCTGACCGGCGGCAAGTCGTACCGCGCGCAGAACCGCGGCGAGTTGGAGAAGGTCTTCGCCGACATCGACCGTCTGGAAAAACGGAAGATCGAGCGTCCGCCCGTGGTGGCGACCGCCGACCACCACGCCCCGTTCGCGGCCGCGGCCGTCCTGCTCCTGCTGGCCGAGTCCGCGCTCGCCGCGACGGCCCTGCTGAGGTGGCCCTGATGTTCGGCGCCCCGCTGTGGCTGGCGCTCGCGGTCCCCGGCCTGGCGGCCGCGTGGGGCCTGCTCGCCTGGGGCGCCGCGCGCCGCCGCCGCGTCGCCGCCGCGCTCGGCCGCGAGGCCGTGCTGGCCCGCGTCGCCGAGGACGCCGCCGTCGCCCGCCGCCGCGCCGCGGTCCTGCGCCTGGGCGCGCTGGCCTTCGCCTTCCTCGCGCTCGCCGGCCCGCGCTGGGGCGTGGACCTGGTGGAGACGCGCGGCTCCGCGCGCCAGGTCGTCGTCGCGGTGGACGTGTCGCTGTCCATGCGCGCCGCCGACGCCAAGCCGAGCCGCCTGGAGCGCGCGAAGTCCTCGCTGTCGCTGCTCCTCGATCAACTGCGCGGCGACCGCGTCGGCGTCGTCGCCTTCGCGGGCGACGCGCAGGTCGTCTGCCCGCTCACCGCCGACGTGGACGCCGCCAAGGACCTGCTCAACGCCCTCGACGTCGGCGCCGTCCCCGTCCCCGGCACCGCGATCGGCGCCGCGATCCGCGTCGCGGCGGCTCAGCTCGGCCGCTACCCCGGCGCGAAGACCGTCGTCCTGCTCACCGACGGCGAGGACCACGGCACCGACCCCGTCGCCGCCGCGCGCGAGGCCGCGGCCTCGGGCGTGCGCCTGTACGCGGTCGGCATCGGCACCCCGGAGGGCGAGCCGATCCCGCTGGAGGGCGGCGGCTACAAGAAGGACAAACGCGGCGGCACCGTGGTCAGCCGCCTGGGCGAGCGGACGCTGGCCGACGCCGCGGCCGCGACCGGCGGCGCCTACTACCGCTCGGGCACGACGACGCGCTGGCGCGACCGCTACGCCTGGCCGCTCGGCCTGGCGTTCTTGCTACTCTTGCTGGAGATGGCCCTGCCCCTGCTGCCGCTCCCGCGCCCCGCCGCGAAGGCCGCGCTCGCCCTCGCGCTGGCCGCGCTGGCCGCCGCGCCCGCGCGCGCGCTGGGCGACGGCCTGCTGCGCGACGGCAACCGCAAGTACGGCCAGGAGAAGTACGACGAGGCGCTCGAGCTGTACGGCCAGGCCGCGGCCCGCCGTCCGAACGACCCGCGCCCGGCGTTCAACGCCGGCGACGCGCTGTACCGTCTGGACCGGGCCTCGGACGCCGCCGGCGCGTTCGCGTCCGTCGCCGGCCGGCGCGGCGCGCCCGCGCCGCTGCGCGCCGCCTCGCTGTACAACCTGGGCAACGCGCTGTACCAGAACGGCGACTACGCGGGCGCCGCGGACGCCTACCGCAAGGCGCTCGCCTTGGACCCGTCCGACGCCGACGCGCGCAAGAACCTGGTCGTCGCGCTGAACCGCCGCGACAAGAAGAGCCCGCCGCCTCGCAAGAACGAGAAGAACAAGACGCCCGATCCGAACAAGCCGCCGCCGGACCCGAAGAACGACCAGGCCAAGAACTCGGGAGACTCGGGCAAGGGCGGGGGACCGACGCGCTCGCGGCCGCAGGACGCGATGACGCGCGAGGACGCCGAGCGCGTGATGCGCGCCGTCGCCGAGCGCGAGAAGGCCACGCGCAAGGCCGCCGCGCCGCAGTCGGCGTACGGCCAGCGCGCGCGGTCCCGCCCGCCGACCGAGGAGGACTGGTGAGGCTCGCGCTCGCCGCCGCCCTCCTGCTGACGGCCGCCGCCGCGCGCGCCGCGGTCTCGCTGACCGCCGCGGTCAGCCGGACGCAGGTCGCGATGGAGGACCAGTTCCTACTCACGGTCACCGTGACCGGCGACTCGGCGTCCCTGCCCCAGCCGAAGCTGCCGCCGATGGACGCGTTCAGCGTGTTCGACTCCGGCCGCAGCCAGAGCCTGAGCTTCGTCAACGGCAAGATGAGCTCGAGCGTGGTCTACACCTTCGCGCTGACGCCGCGCTCGCCCGGCCAGCACAAGATCCCGGCGATCGCCGCCGACGGCGCCGCGCCGACCGAGCCGATCGAGGTCGAGGTCCTGCCCGCCGGCTCCGCCGCCAACGGCCCCGGCGGCCCGATGCCCGGGGCGCCCGGCGCGCCCGCGCCGAAGGGGGGGCCGGGCGCGGCGGCGCGCCGCCGCCGCGGCGACGTGTTCGTGACCGCGACGGTGGACAAGGCGCGCGTCTCCGTCAACGAGCAGGTCACGCTCAGCGTCCGCTTCTACAGCGCCGTCCAGCTGCTCGGCGACCTGCGCTACGACGCCCCCTCGATGACGGGCTTCCTGTCCGAGGACCTGCCGCCGGTGCGCAACGGCATGACGACGCTCGACGGGCGCCCCTACCAGTTCTCCGAGATCAAGGTCGCGCTGTTCCCGGTCTCGCCCGGCAAGCTGACGATCGGGCCCGCGATGATCCACTGCCAGCTCGCGCGCATGGGCGGCGCGGGCGTGGACGACTTCTTCGACCGCTTCTTCCAGATGGCCGCGCCGCAGCCGGTGACCGTGAACACCGACCCCGTCGTCGTCTCGGTGGACCCCCTGCCCGACGGCAAGCCCGAGGACTTCAGCGGCGTGGTCGGCGCGCTGACGGCGAAGGTCTCCGCCGACCGCGCCGCGGTGAAGGCGGGGGAGGCCGTCACGCTGACGGCCGTCGTGTCGGGGACCGGCAACCTCAAGACGATCCCGGACCCGCGCAAACCCGACCTGCCCGCGCTGCGCTTCTTCGAGACCGAGGGCACGGCCGCCGTCGACAAGAAGGACGACCGCGTCGGCGGGACCAAGACCTTCCGCATGGTCGCGGTCCCGCGCGTGTCGGGCACGGTGCGCGTGCCGCCGTTCTCGTTCTCCTACTTCGACCCCGCGTCGCGGTCCTACAAGCGCGCGTCCACGGCCGAGGTCGTCCTGAACGTCGCGCCCGGCGCGCCGGGCGCGGCCGGACCCGCGCCGACCGCGCCGAGCGCCCCCGGCCTCACCCCGATCGCCGACGACGTCCGCTACCTGAAGACCGCGCCCGCGCGCTCGCCGCTGTCGGCGGCGCTGGCCGCGGCGGCCGACCTCGGTCCGTTCCACGCGCTCCCGTTCGCGGCGCTGGCCGCGGCGTCCGCGCTCGCCTGGCGCCGCCGCGCCGCCGACGCCGACCCGCGCGGCCGCCGCTTCCGCGAGGCGCTCGCGCGCGCGACCGTCCGCTTGGCCGAGGCCGCCGCGCTGCCGGCCGCCGAGGCCGCGCGCGCCGCCGCGCTGATCGACGAGGCGCTGGCCGGCTTCGTCGCCGACA
>JACQBB010000377.1 GCA_016194625.1 Elusimicrobiota bacterium
CGACGCGCGCGGCGGTCTCCGGATGCCTGGCCGCGGTCGCCTGGAACGCCTTGATCAGCCCTTCGCGCAGCTCGGCCGAGCCGGGGCCTTTCGCGAACGCCTTCGCGGCGGCCAGGCCGTCGAGCAGTCCCGGGTCGGCCAGGTCGCCGGCGGCGTCCACGACCGCGCCGCGGACCTCCAGTTCCGCCTTCGGGTCGCGCATGCTCCTGTCGTACAGGGCGAGCACGGCCGTCGAAGTGGACGCGGCCAGCGTCTCGAGGGCCTGCGAGGCGACGCGGGGGTCGGGATCGGAGGCCGCCTTGAGCAGGCGCGCCTCGGCGTCGGGCAGGGACGCCGAGCCTTCCGCGGCGCGCGCGCGCAGCCACCAGCGCGGGTCGGCCGCCGCGCGGTCCACGGCGGCGGCGTCGCCCAGCTTGGCCAGGGCCAGCACCGCGCGGCCCGAGGCGAGCGTGCCGGGCTCGGCGGCGAGCTTCTCCAAGAGCGGGACGAAGCGCCTCGCGTCGCCCGAGGCCGCGGCCGCGTCGGCGGCGGCGGCGCGCACGTGCGCCGACGGGTCGGCGAAGACGGCGTCCGGGAGCTTGTCCCACGCCTTCGCCGCGGAGAGCGCCGCGACCGCCTCGGCGCGGACGTAGAGGTCGGCGTCGGCCAGGCGCGCGGCGTCGGGGGCGGCCTTGAGCTTGCCCAGCGCGCGGACCGCGAACAGCCGGGCGCGCGCGTCGGCGTCGGCGGACAGCGCGGCCAGCGCGGCGGCGGCGCGCGGCTCGGACCAGCGCGAGAACGCGTAGGCGGCGCGCCAGCGCACCTCCGGGTCCGCGTCGGCGGCCAGCTGCACGAGGCGGCCGACCGCCGGGGCCGAGTACTCGGTCACGCGCTTGACGAGGCGCTGGCGGAACAGCGCGAGCGCCGCGGCGCCGCGCACGCCGGCGTCGTAGTCGGTCGCCGCGGCGAGCAGGAACGACTCCGAGTCGCGCCCCGCGACCTGGCCGAGCGCCGTGACCGCCGCCCCGCGGACCGCCGGCGCCGGGTCGGAGACGGCGGGCGCGAGCAGGTCGGCGGCCGCGGCGCGCGCCAGCCGGACCGTCTCCGGCTCCCTCTCCCCCTCCGGCACGTCGACGAGCCCGAACTGCCCCAGGCCGAAGGCCGCCTCGGCGCGCTCCGCCGGCCTCTCGGAGGCCAGCGCCTCGCGCAGGTCGGGAAGGGCGGCCTGGTCCCCCGAATGCGCCAAGGCCACGGCGAGCAGGAGGTGAAGGGTCACGGTCGGATTATATATCCTTCTGCCCATGAGACGGCTCGCCCTCGTCGTCCTGTCCTCGCTCCTCGCCGCCTCGTGCGTGTCGGTGCAGAACCTGCCCGACCCGCGCGGCGCGCTCAAGCCCGGCCAGCGCCTGGTCGTCGTCGTGTTCCCGTCGCCCGGGCCGTGGATCATCGACGGCTCGGACTCGAAGCTCGAGTCGGCGGCGAAGGTCTCGCCGGTCGGCGTGCTGATGCAGGGCTTCCAGGACGAGCACGTGCTGAGCGTCTCGAAGGACCTCCAGCAGTACCTGCCGCGGCCGCACCTGGCGCTGGAGACGCACGACGCGCTCGTCGGCTTCCTGCGCGGGGCGATCTCGACGTCGACGGTGCAGACGAGCCTGCAGGCGGGCATCGTCCCCGACCAGCTCGTCGCCTGGAACCGCGCGAAGGACCAGCTCGACTGGCGCCTGCGCTATTACGGCCCCGACCCCGACGCTCCCGCGCCGCGCGACTACGCCCGCGCGCTCACCCTCGACGACGCGCTGGTGCTGGACGTGAACGTCTCCTTCGGGACCGTCGGTTCCGAGGACGGCCGAGTCCTTCCGCAGATGAGCGCGGCGACGCGCGTCTACCGCGGCGACACCGCGCGCCTGGTCTGGGAGCACGAGGACGAGGTCGTCGACCGGGTCTCGTCGATGACGCTCGCCGAGTTCAAGCTCTCGCCGTGGGAGCTGACGCGCCGCTGGGAGGCGCTCGCCCCGACGCTCGGCGCCGCGGTCGGCGCCTCCGTCGTGAAGGCCTTCGCCGTCGCCCCGCCCGCGCCGCCCCCGGCCCCGGCGCCCGCCGGCGGCGTCACCCCCTTCACGCCCGGCTCCGGCCGCGGCGGCCTGGTGCCGATGTCCCAACTGCAGAACCTCCCTCCTCTGCCTCCGTCCGTCGCGGTCTCCACCGCCGCGGCCCCCGTCGCGGTCTCGACCGAGACGGCGCGCTGAGATGGAGCGGATCTCCGCCGCGGTCGCCGGCGCGACGGGCCTGGTCGGCGGACGCGTGCTCGCGCGCCTCCTCGACGACCCCGCGGTCGCCCGCGTCGTCGCGCCGACGCGGCGGCCGCTGCCCCCGCACCCGAAGCTGGTCAATCCGCTGACGAGCGGGCCGCTGTGGCCGGATCTCGCCCCCCTCGACGAGGCCTACGCCTGCCTGGGCACGACGATCGCCAAGGCCGGGAGCGCGGCCGCGTTCCGCGCGGTGGACCTGGAGCTGACGCGCTCGTTCGCGCTCGCCGCCAAGGCCGCGGGGGCGCGCCGCTTCGGGCTGGTCTCCGCGGTCGGCGCCGACGCGCGCTCGCGCTTCCTCTATCCGCGCGTGAAGGCCGAGGCCGAGGCCGCCGCCGCCGCGGCCGGCTTCGCGTCGCTCGTCGTCGCGCGGCCGTCGTTCCTGCTCGGGACGCGCGCCGAGGAGCGCCCCGGCGAGCGGGCCGCGCTCGCCGTCTTCTCGCTCCTCGACGGCGCGATGGTCGGGCCGCTGCGGCGCTGGCGCGCGGTGCCCGCCGACGACGTCGCCGCCGCGCTGATCGCCGCCGCGCGCGGGCGCGTGCCCGGGACGCTGACCCTGGAGAACGAGGAGCTGCGCCGCCCGTGACGAGCCCCCGCGCGCGGGCCGCCGCCGCGCTGATGGCCCTGTCGGGCGCGTCCGCCCTGATCTACGAGGTCGTCTGGATGCGCATGCTCACGCGCGCGTTCGGCGTGACCGTGCACGCGGTCGCGGCGCTGACCGCGCTGTACATGGGCGGCCTGGCGCTGGGCGC
>JACQBB010000391.1 GCA_016194625.1 Elusimicrobiota bacterium
ACGCCGAGGCGCTCGGCGAGCTTCATCAGGCCCGGACGGTTGAAGCCCTTTCCTTCCAGCACGTTCTCGATGGGCTCGCCGCAGCGGTCCTTCCAGACCTCGGGCAGGTACAGGCGGCGGAACGGGGGCTTCAGGTTCACCTTCACGCCGCGCCACTCGACCTCGGACACGCCGATGGCCTCGGCGCACTCGGCCAGCATCGTCTCGAACAGCGCCGCCATGCCGTCGTAGTCGGAGTAGGCCTCGTAGGCCTCCAGCATCGTGAACTCGGGGTTGTGGGAGGTGTCGATGCCCTCGTTGCGGAACACGCGGCCGATCTCGTACACGCGGTCCAGCCCGCCGATGACGAGCTTCTTGAGATAGAGCTCGGTGGCGATGCGCAGGACCATGTCCTGGCCCAGCGCGTTGTGGCGCGTGTGGAACGGGCGCGCGGAGGCGCCGCCGGCCTGGCTCAGCAGGACCGGCGTCTCGACTTCCACGTAGCCGCGGGAGTCCAGCACGCGGCGGATGGTGGACACGATCTTGGCGCGCTTGAGGAACACCTCGCGCGAGGCGGGCGTGGCGATCAGGTCGTAGTGGCGCCGGCGGTAGCGCAGGTCCACGTCGGACAGGCCGTGCCACTTCTCGGGCAGCGGGCGCAGGGCCTTGGCGAGCAGGGTGACGGACTCGACGGCGACGGTGGGCTCGCCGGTCTTGGTGCGGAACACGGAGCCGGACACGGACAGGAAGTCGCCGACGTGCACGTCCTTCTTGATGAGGGCGAACGCCGCCTCGGGGAGCGCGTCCTTCTTGAAGTAGACCTGCGCGCGGCCGGAGAGGTCCGCGAGGCGCCCGAAGATGGACTTGCCCATGTCGCGCAGCTCGACCAGCCGGCCGGCGACGGAGACCTTCTCGGCGGAGTGCGCGGCGGGCTCGGTCAGGGCGGCGCCCAGGCGGGCGACCACGGCCAGGTCGTGCTGGCGCACGGTGCGCGCGGGGTACGGGTCCACGCCGCGTGAGCGCAGCTCCGCGACCTTGGCCTTCTTGGTCGCGATCAGCTCGTCCAGGCCGCCGGTCTCGGCGGGCTCGGGAGTCTTCTTCGCGGGGGCGGGTTCAGCCATTTTTCGGATTCCTGGAGGAGAGGATCCCGGAGATCAGCTCGCGGAGCATCTTCGGGTCGAACGGCTTCTGCACGTAGGCGGCCACGTTGGGCGCCATCTCGAAGAGGTCGCGCATCTTCTGGCCCTTCGCGGTCAGGACCAGGATGGGGATGCCGGAGGCGCGCGGGTCGTTCTGCAGGCGCATGTTGAGCTGGTAGCCGTCCATCACCGGCATCATGATGTCGAGCACGATGAGGTCCGGCGGAGGCGTCTCGGGCTTGGCCGGCTCCACGCCCAGCTTCTCCAGCGCGTCCACGCCGTGGATCGCGTGGCCGACGCTGTGGCCGTCCTGCTCCAGCACGAAGCGCAGGAGGGTGACGATCTCGGGCTCGTCGTCGACGACCAGGATGGCGGCCATCAGTCCCTCTTGCCCATCATGCCGGCGATCAGCTCGCGCAGGCCGCGCGGGTCGAAGGGCTTGCCGATGTGGGCCGCGATGTTCGGCGTGCGGTGGTTCAGGTCGCGCATGTCGTCCTTGCCGGTGAGCATCAGGATGGGGACCGCGCGGGTGCGCGGGTCGTCGTACATGCGCGCGCAGACCTCGTAGCCGTCCATGCCCGGCATCATCATGTCGAGCAGGACCAGGTCGGGCAGGGGCTTGGCCGGGTCGGCGGGCTCCAGGCCCAGCGCGGCCAGCGCCTGCAGGCCGTCGTTGGCCATGGAGACGGCGTGGCCGTCCTTCTCGAGCATGAACTTGAGCATGACCGTGACGTCCGGCTCGTCGTCGACGACCAGGATGCGCGCCATGGAGGGGATTCTATCAAATGGCCGTCGGGTCTGACCCCGCTGACAGGCGCCGCGTGGCGGGGGCGCGGGCGCGGGGCTACAGTGAGCGTGACCGGACGGAGGCGAGCCATGGTGACCACCACGTGCAAGGAATTGGTCGGCGACGAGTGCACCGTGCCGTTGCGCGGGACGAGCCTGGAGGAACTGCAGGAGTGCGTGTTCGAGCACGCGCGCGCGCGGCACGCCGCGGAGCTGGCCGGGATGAGCGAGGCGGACAAGCAGGCGATGTTCCGCCGCATCCGCGAGGTGTACGACGAGAAGGCCGCGCTGGCCGCGGGCTGAGGGACTTGCGTCGGCGGGCGCGCGGGGGGTAAGCTTGACGGGTGATCGGACTCGCCCTCTGGCTCGCCGCCTCCGCGCTCGCCGCCGAGCCCGCGCCTGACGCCGACGTCGAGCCCCAGGTCCTGCGCTCGTCGGTGACCTGGCCCGACCCCGCCTGGCCGTACTATCGTCCCGACGAGCGCCTGGCGCAGGTGAAGGCCTTCGTCCCGCCGGGCCGCGGCGCCTACCCGCGCGTGGAGGGAGGGCAGCTCCTGCCGCCCGCGCTCTACGGCGTCGAGGGGCGCTATTCGAAAGAGGACCAGGAGCGGCTGAAGGCCGCCCTGCGCGCCGCCCGCCGCTACGCCGACGTCAACAACGCCGCCGCCGACGGCTACCTGTTCGAGCAGAAGTACGGCGCCGGGATGGGCATCCACGCCCACCGCCTGGACCTGGTCTTCGACGACGCGCTGGACCCGGGCAAGCCCGAGTTCCTCACTTACTCCTTGGACCGGAACACCGGCCGCTGGCAGCTGATCCAGCTCGGCTACATCCGCCGCGGGCTGACGCGCCCCAAGATGTTCGACTCGCCCAACGCGCAGGGGCACTTCCACGACGAGAACATCTGCGTGGCCGTCGTCGGCGCCCAGCTGGCCACGCGCTTCGCCTCCAGCCGCTGCGACGGCCCCGGCGAGCGCCGCATCGGCCCCA
>JACQBB010000370.1 GCA_016194625.1 Elusimicrobiota bacterium
CGCCGAGGGGCGCGCCGCGCTGTGGCGCGGCGACGCGGAAGCCGCGGTGAAGGCGCTCGCGCGCGCGGCGCGCGGACACCGGCGCCCGGCGCTGGCGCGCGCGTACCTGAGCCTGGCGCGGCGCCGCGACGAGGACTTCGACGGCGCCCAGACGGAGGCCGACGCGGCCGTCGACCTGGACGCGTCGTGCCTGGAGGCGCACGCGGCGCGCGCCGCGGCGCTGCTGTCGCGCAAGCATCTCGCCGACGCCTGCCTGGCCTACCGCCAGGTCACCAAGACCGCCCCGCACGACCGCGACGGCCACGCGCTGCGGCTGCTGATGGTGGCGCTGTTCGCCGAGACCATCGCCGCGGCGACCGAGGACGCCGACGGCGTTCGCCTGGATTTTAAACTCACGCCCGCGACGCGCTGCGCGATCCGCACGCTGGACGGGCGCGCGCGGCAGGCGCTCGACGAGACCGCGCGCGCCGACAACTCCACGGTCGTCGAGATCGCGCTGGGCGCGGCGTACTACTTCGCCGACTTCGCGGCGTCGCGCGCCGAATGGGGCCGCGCCGCGGCCGCCTTCCCCGAGGACGGCGGCAACGCCGCCATCCGCGAGTCGCTGCTGACGATGTCGAAGGAGGCCTGATGGAGCCGCGCGTCTCGCTGATCACGCTGGGCGTGAAGGACCTGGAGCGCTCCCTGCGCTTCTATCGCGACGGCCTGGGCCTGCCGACGACCTAGACGGCCGACAAGGGCGTGGTCTTCTTCCGGACGAACGGCACGCGCCTGGCGCTGTACGGGTACGACGAGCTGGCCAAGGACGCCGGACCGGCGTACGAGGGACAGCCGCGCGCGGGGTTCTCCGGGATCGCGCTGGCCTACAACTGCCGCGCGAAGGACGAGGTGACGGCGGTGCTCGCCGCGGCCGAGAAGGCCGGAGGGCGCATCGTGAAGCCCGCGCAGGACGCGTTCTGGGGCGGCTTCAGCGGCTACTTCGCGGACCCCGACGGCCACCTGTGGGAGGTCGCCTGGGGCGCCTTCCCGTTCGAGGACGACGGCAGCCTGAAGATCCCTTAGGTCAGCAGCCGATCGAGCGGGAGATCACGAGGCGCTGGATCTCCGACGTGCCCTCGCCGATCTGCAGCAGGCGCTGGTCGCGGTAGAAGCGCTCCACGTCGAACTCCTTCATCAGGCCGTAGCCGCCGTGGATCTGCACGGCCTCGTTGGCGACCCACTGCGCCACCTCGGAGCAGTAGAGCTTGGCCATCGCCGACTCGGTGCCGAAGGGCTGCTTGGTGTCGCGCAGCCAGCAGGCCCTATACAGGAAGGTGCGGGCGTGCTCGATCTTCATCGCCATGTCGGCGAGCTTGAAGCCGATCGCTTGGAAGCGCGACAGCGGCTTGCCGAACTGCTTGCGCTGGCGGGCGTAGGACAGCGCGGCCTCGTAGGCGCCCTGCGCGCAGCCCAGGCCCATCGCGGCGATGGACAGGCGGCCGGAGTCGAGCGTCTTGAGCATCTGCTTGGAGCCGGCGCCGCGCTTGCCGAGCATCGCCGACGCGGGGGCCTTCACGTCGGAGAAATAGAGCTCCGCGGTGTTCGACGCGCGCCACATCAGCTTCTTGTGCATCGTCTTGGTCGTGAAGCCCTTGGCGCCCTTCTCGACGATGAAGCAGGTGAACTCCGGCGCCTCCGGCGTCCCGCCGCTGACGGCCTGCACGATGATGCCGTCGGTGATGGAGGTGGAGCCGTTGGTGATGAAGATCTTCGCGCCGTTGATGGTCCAGGAGCCGTCCGGGTTCTCGACGGCCTTCGTGGTGGAGCCGCGCGAGTCGGAGCCGGCGCCGGGCTCGGTGAGGCCGAACGCGAACAGGCCCTCGCCGGCGGCCAGGCGCGGCAGGTGCTTCTTCTTCTGCTCGTCGGAGCCGAAGTAGAGGAGGGGCGCGATGCCCAGGCTGACGCCGGCGGCGATCGTGGCGGCGTGCGAGCCGTCCACGCGCGCGAGCTCCTCGACGGCGATCACGTAGGAGGTGTAGTCGAGGCCCTGGCCGCCGTACTCCTCGGGGACGATGATGCCGAAGATGCCGAGCTCGCCCATCTCCCGGGTCAGCTCGAGGGACCATTCCTCCTTCTCGTCCAGGTCGTGGGCCTTGGGCTTGATGCGCGTCTCGGCGAACTTGCGCACCGTGTCGCGGATGGTCTTCTGCTCGTCGGTCAGGTTGAAATCCATGGGGGAGTCCTCCGGCGCCCATTGTAGCGAAATCCGGGCCGCGGGGATTGCTAGAATACGCGCGCATGAAGTCCCGCGCCGCGACCGCCGACCATCCCCACGAGAAGCCGCACCACCCGCACTGGCCTCTGGCGGCGCTCCTGTTCGCGTTCGTGTTCGCGCTGGGCATGGGCTCCGTGCACGACCCGGCCGCGTGGGTGCGCGTGAAGGCCGGCGCGAAGATCCTGGCCGACGGAGCCCTGCCGAAGACCGACCCGTTCTCGTACGGCTCCGCGGGCGCGTCCTGGACGACCCACTCGTGGCTGAGCGACGCGCTGTTCGCCAAGCTGGACGCGCTGGGCGGACCGCGCCTGCTGGCCGCGGCCAAGAGCGCCGCGCTCGCCGGCGCCTTCGCGCTGCTGCTGCCCATCAACCACGGCTCGCCGATGGTCGCCGCGTCACTGCTCTCGGCCGGCGCCTGCGCGGCCTGGGCGGGGTTCGCCGAGACGCCGCTCGTCTTCGACCTGCTGTTCTTCTCGCTGTTCGTGCGCCTGCTGCGCCCGCGCCGCCGCTTCCAGGGGACCGACGCCGCGGCCGCGGCCGGCCTGACCGCGCTGTGGTCGAACCTCCACGGCGCGAGCGCGCCGCTGGCGCTGTGGTTCGTGGGCTTGAAGACGCTCAAGACCACGATGCGCACCGCCGCGCGCGAGCGCGCCGGCTACTGGGCGATGCTGCTGGCCTGCGTGCTGACCTTCTCCTGGAACCCGCACGGCTGGCGCGTCCTGCTCGCCTGGTTCTCCGACGCCGCGTCCGGCGAGCAGCACTGGCGCACCGTCCTGTTCTCCCCCGCGGGCGTGTTCCTGGCCGCGGGCGCGGGCGCGTGCTGGTTCACGCTCCAGCAGGAGTTCGTGACCACGCTGATCGCGGCGACGGCGATCTCGCTGGCGCTGGTCCTGCCGGGCCTGCGCCCGCTCGGCGTTCTTGCGGCGTGCCCGGTGATCGCGCTGGCGCTGGGCCACGCGCTGAAGCCGCGCCAGGACACCTGGCCGCGCGTCCTGCGCTGGGCCGCGTTCTCGGCGGGCCTGCTCGCGATGTACCACGCCGCGGTGACCGAGCGCCTGGCGCCGTCCGCCGGCTACGGCGCGCCCGCGCTGACCGGGACGGTCAACTTCCTGAACACCAGCGGCGTGCGCGGCCGCATGTTCAACGAGCCCGCGCTCGGCGCCGAGCTGATCGGACTGTCGGGACGGCCGGTGTTCATCGACCGCCGTCCGGGCCTGTACCCCGACAGCTTCCGCCGCGAGGCCGAGGACTGGCCGCACCTCTTCCCGGCGCTGGACGGCATCTACGGCTTCGACTACGCGGTGGTGGCCAACCGCCGCGCGCCGGCGCCCGCTCGCGTCCTCGACGAGTCGCGCGGCTGGAGGCTGGCCTACGCCGACGACCGCGCCCTGGTGTACCTGAAGACCGACGGGGCCAACGCCTGGCTGGCGCCCCAGTCGTCGTTCAAGACGCTGACCCCGAACCGCCTGTGGCCGGACGCGCTCGACGCCGCGCTGGCGGTCCCGCGCCAGGCGCCGCGCGTCTTGGAGGAGCTGGACCGCTGGACGGTCGCCTCGCCCGACTGCGCCCAGGCCTTGTTGTGGAAGGCGTACGCGCTGTCCCGGCTCAAGATGGGCGACAAGGCCGACCGCCTGCTGGCCGTGGCGGCCGAACGCCCGGGCCTGGCCTGGGACCCGGAGCTGCAGGCCGCGCAGGCCTTCGTCCTGGCCGAGCGGGGGCGCGCCGACGAGTCCCGCGTGATGTTCCGCCGGGCGGAGCGCTCCGCTCGCGCCCTGGGCGACGCCGCGCTGGCCGCCGCGATCGCGGAGCGCGCCCCGCGCCCCGTTCCCGCGGCCCGCTAGCATGGACAAAACCCGTCCGTCCTGATATACTCGGACCCGGCATGAGAACGCGCCTGCTGACGCTCCTCGCGGTCGCCGCGGCCGTCGTCGCGGCCTGCAGCCCGCCCAAGTACGTCCGCTACAAGTCCGTGTCCGGGGACTGGGCGGCGTTCGTGCCCTGGGGCTGGAACGTGGTCGCGGACGCCGACGGCGACGCCTTCTCGCAGGCCAACTTCATCGGGCCGTTCGACCAGGATTTCTACCTGGGCGCCCCCAGCCTGAGCGTGCGCTGGTACAAGCGCTACCGCCCGCACACCCTGCGCAACGGCCAGCTCGAGATGTACGCCGACGCCGACGACTTCATCAACCAGATGATCGACCAGGTGTACGGCAAGGACACCGACCTCTACGGCGCGGGCCGGCGCCAGGACGGCGGCCGCATCGTGGTCGCCCGGGCGGACATCCCCGAGATCGTCATGAAGGAGTCCCATCTGACGGCCAAGTACTTCGCGGTGCTCTCCCCGGCCCCGGCCGCGAAGGACAACCAGTGGGGCATCGAGAAGGACCCCAAGACCGGCAAGCGCTACAACGTCCGCTACCACGAGTACGCGGTCATCCCCATGCCCAGCGGCTTCTACGTGCTCTGCTACCCGGCGACCAAGCTGGGCCACGACAAGGGCATGCAGGCCTTCAACACTCTCGTCGAGACGTTCCATCCGTACTACGACGGACCCGGCGGCGCGAAGTTCAAGCTCCCGCCCGCGCCCGCCCGCTGACCCCTGGCCCCGGGAAGGGGCCTCTGCTACACTGACACCCATGCCGGTCGCCGCTCCCCGCCGCCATCTGTTGAAGACTCGCGACATCCGCTTCGCCGTGAAGCTGCGCGCCGAGCCCGACGCCGTGTACCGTTCGCTGACCTCGGCGCGCGAGCTCACCCGCTGGTGGCTGCTCGGGGCGGAGACCGACGCGCGCAACGCCGGCCGCGTGCGCATGGTCTGGCCGCGCGTGAAGCGCTGCGACGGGACCCGCTGCTCGGGCCTGGGCGAGCGCGAGGGCGTGTTCGTGGACCTGGAGCCGGGCAAGAAGGTCGCCTGGATGTTCAAGCCCGCCCGCGGCGACCGCCGCGCCCCGCCGCTGGTCAGCGTGTTCATCGAGGGCCGCCGCGGCGGCTGCGAGGTGACGCTCCTGCATGCGGGCTTCAAGTCCGCCCCGTCCTACGACGAGCTGTACCAGGGCTACTCCCGCGCCTGGGAGGACGGCCTGGCCAAGCTCAAGCTGTACCTCGAGACCGGCCGTACCTGCAAGATGGAGTGCGTGGACCTGGAAGCCGCCCGCATCCTCACGAGGGCGCGCAAGTGAGCGCGCTGACGGTGCTGCTGGCGCTGGTCGCGGGCGCGGCGGTCTCCGGCGTGGTCTTCTATCTGGTCTTCTTCTCGTCGCGCAAGAACGAGGAGGCGACGCGCATCCAGATGCGCGAGGACTTCCGCCAGCTGCTGGAGCTGGCCGAGCAGAAGTTCGAGACCGAGCGCGTGCGCCAGAAGGGCGAGCTCGACGAGAAGAAGGCGGCCGTCGAGAACGCCGTCGCGGGCCTCACCGAGCGCCTCAAGGCCTACGAGGCGCTGGTCCGACAGTTCGAGACCGAGCGCGCGACCAAGTACGGCTCGCTCGAGAAGGGCCTGCAGGACGCCGCGGCGCAGACCGCCAAGCTCGCGTCCTCCACCGAGGGCCTGCGCTCCCTGCTGGACAACTCCCGCGCGCGCGGCCAGTGGGGCGAGCGCATGGCCGACGACATCCTGCGCGCCTCCGGCCTGCAGGAGGGGACGCAGTACCTCAAGAACCGCGCGCTCGACACCTCGGCCTCGCGTCCCGACTTCACCTTCCTGCTCCCCGAGGGCAAGAAGCTGAACATGGACGTGAAGTTCCCGCTCGACAACTGGCTGCGCTTCTCCCACGCCGCGACCGACGAGGAGCGCGCGCGCTTCAAGAAGGACTTCGAGAAGGACGTGAAGGCGCGCGTGAAGGAG
>JACQBB010000371.1 GCA_016194625.1 Elusimicrobiota bacterium
GGGCGCGGCGGACGGCGGGAGCGCGGGCGTCGCGTTCAGCGCCGACGGCGCGGCGGAGCCCGCGACGGTCAGCGCGGGGACGGGCTCGACGCGGACGAGCGCGGCCCGGGCGCCGGAGGCCGGGAGCAGGGCGAGGGTCAGGGCCGCGAGGGCGCGGAGCCTTTTCTGCATCTGTAAGGAAGGATATCCGCGCGCGAGCGGCTCGGGGAGGGTCCCGAGACCGGGCCGCGTCTGGGCCCTTCGTCCTCGTCCGGCGGCCCTGGCGTTCCCGCCGTCGGAAGGCTATCATGGACTCCGATGGCCCACACGACGATCCGGGACGCCCGGGCGGAGACGCTCGAGGTCGCCGGCCTCAAGACGCACCTCATCCGCGCCGGCAGGGGCGCGCCGGTCGTGCTGCTGCACGGGCTGGGGGCCTCGTCGTACTCATGGCGCTTCGCGGTGCCGGAGCTGGCGCGCAAGTACGAGGTGTTCGCGCCCGACCTGCCCGGCTTCGGCCGCACCGACAAGCCCGCGGACTTCGACTACTCGATCGCGGGCCTGCACCGCTGGGTCGCGGCGTTCATGGACCGCGTGGGCGTGGAGAAGGCGCGCTTCGCGGGCAACTCGATGGGCGGGGTCGTCACGCTGTGGACGGCGATGGACGCCGGCCACCGCGTCGAGAAGATGGCGCTGTTCGGCACGCCCGCCTACCCGGAGAACCGCCCCAAATTGCTGTGGCCGCTGTCCTGGCCGCTCGTCGGCAAGCTGTACGAGTGGGCGCTGGGCGAGACGACCCTGCGCTGGATCGCCGAGCGCACCTTCGTGGATAAGTCCGTCATCACCGAGGAGATGGTCGCCGAGTATGGGTTCGCCCTGAAGACCGCCGCCGGCCGCCGCGCGGTGGCCGAGTTCGTGCGCCGCGCCATCCCGCCGGACTGGGAGGCGCGCGTGGCGTCGTACCCGACGCTGAGCCATCCGACGCTCGTGCTGGTCGGCGACTCGGACACGATGGTGGACCGTCGCGGCGGCGAGCGCCTGGCCCAAGCCCTGCCCAAGGCGCGCTTCGTGTACATGGACCGCTGCGGCCACGCCCCGCAGGAGGACGCGCCCGCGCGCGTCCTGCCCCTCCTCCAAGAGTTCTTCGCGTGATCCGCCTGCTCGCCGCGCTCGTCCTGGCCGGGCCGGCGCCCGCCGCCGCGCCGGCCCTGCCCTCGGTCCCGTCCAACCCGGACACCTACATCGAGCTGTCGCGCTCTGACGACCTGGGCATCGACCCCGCGCGCGTGGCCGACGGCTACTCGCGCCATCTCGTCGGCACGGTCTACGAGACGCTCGTCGCGCTGGCTCCGGGCAAGAAAGGGGAATACGAAGCGCGGCTCGCGTCCGTCGTGCCCACGCGCGAGAACGGGCTCGTCTCCGCCGACGGCAAGGTCTGGCGCTTCCCCATCCGCGAGGGCGTGCGCTTCCACGACGGGCGGCGGCTGACGGCCGAGGACGCGCGCTACACGCTCATCCGCCGCTTCGTGGTCACGGCCTCGGACGTGCTCTCCGACGAGCTGCTGCGCGTGGTGCTGGGGATGGACCCGGAGCCGGAGCATCCCGCCGACCCCGCCGAGGTCCTGCGCCGCGCGCGCGAGGCGGTCACGGTCGAGGGGCGCGACCTGGTCGTGCGCCTGGCCAAGCCCTCGAACTCGTTCCTGGCCATCCTCGCGGCCGACGGCTACATCCTCTCCAAAGGCTGGTGCAAGTCGGTGGGGGACTGGGACGGCACGGAGGCCGGCCTCAAGAGCGTGGTCGGCCCGAGCGCCTCGCGCGCGCTGATGAACGACGGCGACGGCACGGGGCCGTTCCGGCTGGAGCGCTGGGACCGCGCCGCGCGGCAGATCGTGTTCGTGCGCCACGACGGCTACTGGCGCAGGCCGGCCGCGCTCAAGCGCGCCATCGTCAAGGCGGTGCCGGAGACGCTCACGCGCGTGCTGATGCTCAAGAACGGGGACGCGGACTCCATCGCCGCCTCCGTGGCCGAGGAGCCGCTGGTGAAGGGCGTCCCCGGCGTGCGCGTCTACGACGAGCTGGTCCCGCCCAACCGCTCCTCGATGGTCTATTTCAACTTCGGCATCGACCCGGCGCGCAACCCGGACATCGGCTCGGGCAAGCTCGACGGCGAGGGCATCCCGCCGGACTTCTTCACGGACAAGGACGTCCGCCTGGGCTTCGCCCACGCGCTGGACTCCGGCCGCTACATCCGCGACGTCCTGCGCGGCCGCGGCCGCGTGGCCTCCGGCTTCCTGCCGCCGGGCCTGCCGGGCTACTCCGACGGCGGCCTGGAGTACAAGTTCGACCGCACGCTCGCCGAGAAGCACTTCCGGAGAGCGTGGGGAGGCCGTTTATGGGAAAAAGGCTTCAAGTTCACGGTCCTGGTCAACACCGGCTCGGCCTGGCGCCCCGCGCTGGTCGAGATCCTGCGCCGCGAGCTGTCCGCCATCAACCCCAAGTTCGAGGTGACCACGCGCGTGGTGGACTGGTCCACCTTGCTCGACCGCGCGGGCAAGCACCAGACCACGCTGTACATCCAAGGGCTGTGGGAGCCGGCGGCCGACCCCCTGCTGTACGCGCGCGCGCTCCTGCACGCGCGCGGGCGCATGGCCCAGCGCCTGCGCTATTCGGACCCGCAGGCGGACCGTCTGGTGGAGGCCGCCGAGACGGAGAGCGACCCCGCGCGCCTGCCCGAGCGCCTGCGCGACCTCCAGCGTTTCGCCCACGACGAGTGCCCGTTCGTGCCCGTGGCCGAGGCCCGCGGCGAGGTCCTGCGCGTGGAGCGCGAGTGGGTGAAGGGCTACGTGTTCACGCCGTTCTTCCCCGGCGCGCCCGAGACGACCGACTTCTATTCGATCCGCAAGGAGTGAGACCGTGACCGACCGACCCGTGTACTCGACCGACCCCGACTGGGGCAAGCCCGGCACCCCGCGCCAGCCCGAGCCCGTGCGCCTGCGCTTCGCGCGCGGAGCGAAGGGCTCGGGCGTGACCTTCGTCGAGCGCCTGGTGATGCACCCCACGCTCAAGGACCAGCTGCTCTCCGCGCTCAAGAAGCACCTCGGCTGCGGCGGCACGCTCAAGGACGGCACCTTCGAGTTCCAGGGCGACCACCGCGACAAGCTGGAGAAGTACCTGCTCGCCCAGGGCTACAAGGTCAAGCGCGTCGGCGGCTGACGCCGCTCAGGCCAGCGCGGGGAACAGGGCGGCGCTTATCTCCGCGCTGATGTTCAAGCGCAAGGGTCCGTAGGTCGTCTCGCTGCGCGCCAGGTCCGCGTCGAGCAGTTCCTTGACGATCTGGGTGGCCCGTCTCTGTTTGACGCCGCAGATGCCGGGCACTTGCGCGCGCGGCACCTCGCCCTGGGGCAGAAGGCGGCGCATGACCGCTCCGGCGGCCTTGGAGAGCTCCTTGCCGGCCTCGAGCGCTCCCAGATGGCGGTCGTAGCGCTTCTCCAGCGCGGTCAGCTCCAGGACGCCTTCCATGAACCGGATCTGGTCCTCGCAGGAGCGCAGGAAGTACGCGCAGAAGCCGAGCAGGTCCTCCTCGGACAGGGGGCCGCGGCCGTCCAGGTCGTTGCGCCGCGGCCGGTCGGCCTCGGCCAGGCGCCGGTCGTACTCGGCGCGGCCGCGGGCGAAGGCGCGCGCCGGGGTCCACAGCATGTGGTCGCCCACGCCGATGCGGACGCCGTAGGCGGTCGTGAGCAGGCGCGCGACGCGGCCGTTGCCCTCGGGGAACGGGTGGATCCACAGGAAGCGATGATGCGAGGACGCCCAGCCGAGGAGCTTGCGCGCGCCGCGCAGTCCGTCCGGGTCCAACA
>JACQBB010000413.1 GCA_016194625.1 Elusimicrobiota bacterium
CGCCAGGCGCGCAGCCAGCCTTCCTTCGGCGAGAGCGCGACCGCGCGGTCCATCGCCGCCGTCGCGTCGGGGCCGGGCGCGCTCTGGAACAGCACGCGGGCGCGGAAGGCGGCCGCCCAGGCGTTGCCCGGGTCGAGAGCCTCGGCGCGGTCCAGGTCGTCCAGCGCGCGGTCGTAGACGATGTCCACGCGCGCGAGCTCCGAGCGGACCAGGAACGGGACGCTCCAGCGCGGGCGCGCGGCGCACAGCAGGTCCAGCTCGCGCCAGGCGGCGGGCAGGTCGGTGCGGCGCAGGTACGCCAGCGCCAGCCACAGCCGCGCGGGCGACCAGCGCGGGAAGTCGCGGACCAGGCGCTCGAGCGCGCGCAGGCCGTCGCGCGAGCAGTAGCGGTCGATCAGGCCCTCCAGACGGTCGGGGCGGACCTCCTCGCCGGGGGCGCTCCACAGCTTCAGGAGGGCCGACAACAGGCGCGGTCCGGGACGGTGCGGCTCGCGCTCGTGCCAATCGGCGAGACGCTCCTGCGCGACCGACCAGCGGCGCGCCTTGAAGGCCTCGTCGACGGCCCTGGGGACGGGGCCGTCGAACGCCTCGTCGAACGCGGACGGGAGCGACGCTTGGAGGCCGATGTCCACCGTGCGGGACGGGGACGAGACGAACGCGTGGCGGTGGACCAGGACGGATTTGACGAAGCCCTTCAGGAAGGCGCGGCTGCTCAACGCGGCGCCTCGGCGAACAGGGACGGGTCGAGCTTGGCGGCGTGCTTCAGGTCCTTGAGCTGGCCGGGATAATCCTTGAGCGCCTGCTTCACGAGCGCGCGCGTCACGTACACCAGGACCAGGCCCGGCTTCGCCTTCAGCGAGGCGTCGGCGTCCTTGAGGGCGCCCTTCAAGTCGCCCAGCAGACGGCGCGTCTCGGCGCGCCAGCCCAAGGCCTCCGGATAGCCGGGCAGTATGCCGATCGCGCGGTCCAAGTCGGCGAGCGAGCCCTTCAGGTCGCCCAGGCCGCGCTTGGCCTCGCCGCGGCCGGCCAGCGCCCAGGCCGCGCGATGGTCCCAGCGCACGGCGGCCGTGAAGTCGGACACCGCGCCCTTCAAGTCGCCCAGGCGGCGCCGCGCCTCGCCGCGCCAGCCCCAGGCGGGCGCGTAGGACGCGTCGCGCTTCAGCGCGAGCGTGAAGTCGCGCGCCGCCTCGGCGTCGCGGCCGAGCGCGGACAGGACCTTCCCCCGCCAGGCGCGCGGCCAGGCGGCGGACGGGCCCAGGCGCGCGGCGTTCGTCAGCGACTCCAGCGCTTCCTCGTTGCGGTCGGCCTGGTGCAAGGTCCAGCCGCGCCACGCCCACGCCCAGGAGTCCTTCGGGCTCTTCTTCAGATAGCGGTCCAGCTCGGCGACGCCCCGCGCGTAGTCCTTCGGGTCGCGCGTCGGGCTGTACACCCAGGCGTAGCGCGGGCCGTACTTGTGCGCCTTGTTGAGGTCGCGCAGGGCCCGGCGCACCTCGCCGAGGCCGCGGTCGGCCAGCTGGCGCTGGTTGAACGCCCACGCCTTCTGGTCGTAGGTGTACTCGAAGTCGTAGGAGTAGATCGGGTCCCAGGCGAGAGAGCGGTCCAGGTCGACGCGCGCGCCGCGCCAGTCGCCGAGCGCCACCTTCACCCCGCCGCGCCACGCCCAGCCGCGCAGGTAGCCGGGCTCGAGCGCCAGGCCGCGGTCGAGCGACTTCAGCGCCTTCCGGAACTTGCCCTCGTGGCGCTCGGCCTCGCCGAGCCAGCACCACAGCCAGCCGAAGGTCGGGCCGAGGGCGACCGAGCGCTCCATGTCGCGCACGCCCTGGTAGAACTCCTGGCGGTTGGTCAGCTTCACGCGCGAGCGCATCGCCCACAGCGCGGCGGACTTCGGCTCCAGCCGCACCGCGCGGTCCAGGTCGCCGACGGCCTCCTCGTACTTCATCAAGGAGCGCAGCGAGAACGCGCGGAACACCCACGCCCACGCGCAGTCGGGCGCGCGGCGCACCGCCTCCTCGGCGGCGGCGATCAGCGCCGGGAACTCCTCGGCGGACAGCGTGGTCAGGTCGCGGTAGGCGGGCAGGAAGGAGTGGTCGAGCGTCGGCAGGGTCCGGAAGTCGGCGAGCGCCCCGTCGTAGTCGCGCAGGAGCAGCTTCAGGCCCGCGCGGTACAGGTAGGCCTGCGCGCAGTCGCCGTCGATGGCGATGGCGCGGTCGAAGCAGCGGATCGCGCCGCGGATGTCCCCCGCGTCCACGCGCCCGCGGCCGCGCGCCATCGCCGCCATCGCCGGCACCTTGCCTCGCCTCATCGCTTCGCCTCCGCGGGTCTCCCCGTGACGAACGTCAGCACCCCGTGCAGGGCCAGCTCGCGCACGAACGCGTTCGCCGGGCCCTTCAGCCACCACTCCGGCGCGCCCGCGTCCGCCGCCGCGCGGCGGGCCGACGCGTAGTCCGGCCCCCGGTCGAGCGCGTCGAGCAGAGCGAGATGCCAGCGCGTGACGATCAGCCGCGGGTTGGCCGCGTCGGCGACCATGTCGTCGGACTTCTCCTTGAGGAACTTCACGCGCGAGACCGGCTGGAGCTTCCCCTCTCCGTGCTTCGGGAAGAACACCGTCTCGACGACCCGCGGGTACAGCAGGCGCGGGCGCGCCGAGTCGGCGGGCGCGGCCGCCCCGCGCGACTCCAGCGCCTCGTCGCGGCCGAGCACGGAGACGTAGAACGGGTAGTCCTTGGGGTCGGGCGTCTGCTCTTCCAGAAGGCGCGCCGCCGACAGCGCGCGCTCGTAGTAGCGCGTCAGGCCCGCCGAGACCGTGATGAACGCCGTCTGGTCGCCCATCTCGGCCGGCAGCCAGGCCTTCGCGACGCCCTGGGCCTTGATCCACCAGTTCGGCGCGTGGCGGTCCTGGCCGTACCAGAACAAGGCCAGCGCCAGGAACTGCGCCGCCGACTCGCGCCCCGCGCGGCCGAAGTCCTCCCACAGCAGGCGCCTCATCTCCTCGCTCGCGCCGCGCTCGGCGAGGACGGTGTAGGCGGCGCGGTGCCCCGACAGGTGCGCGAGCGTCACGCCGGAGGACAGGATCGGGTCCACGAACACCGCGGCGTCGCCGGCGGCGAGCCAGCCGGGGCCGTACGAGGCCGCGCTGAGGTACGACCAGTCGCTCTGCGAGAAGAACGACTCCCCCGTGCCGTCGAAGTCGTCGGCGACCGCCGCGTCCTCCAGCAGCGGCGCGATCTCCGGGCATTCGGCGAGCGCGCGGCGGTACAGCGCCTTCAGGTCGCCGCCCTCGGCCTTCACCTTGTCCACGCCGGTGACCAGCCCGACCGAGACCACGCCGCCGTCGATCGGGATGTACCAGATCCAGCCGAGCGGGACCGAGCAGATGAAGATCTTCGTCTTGTCGGGATGGCCGCTGTACTCGTACTTCCACTTCGCGCCCGTCCAGTACGACCAGCCCGCCACGTTCTTGATGTCGGCGTTGTACTCGCGCACGCGGCGGAAGCGCGACAGGAAGCCGGCCTGTCCGGAGCAGTCGGCGAGCAGCGGGCACTTGAGCTCGAAGGCCTCGCCGCCGCGGCGGACGCGCACGCCCTCGACGCGGCCGTCGGCGGCCTCCAGCGGAGCGTCGGCGAGCGCGCCGCGCAGGACCTCGACGCCGAGCTCCTCGGCGTGCTTCAGGAGGATCTCGTCGTACTTCGAGCGGCGCACCTGCCACGCGTACTCGATCTTCGGCGGCAGGCCGCCGCGCTTGAGCATCTCGGAGACGTTGACGTCGTTGAAGTCGTTCTCCCAGACCTCGCCGTCCATCCCCCACTGATAGTTGGCGCCGATCTTCTTGGGGAAGCCGGCGGCGTCGATCTTCTCGAACACGCCCAGCTCGCGCAGGACCGGCACCATGCCCGGGAGCAGGGACTCGCCGACGTGGTGGCGCGGGCCCGGAGCCTTCTCGAGGATGGTCACGCGCAGGTCCGGCGCGTACTTCTTGACCAGGCCGGCGAGCGTGGCGCCCGCGGGGCCGCCGCCGACGACGACGAGGTCGCGCGTCCCGCCGGTCATCGCGCCGCCCCCGCGCGCTCGCGCGACAGCGCCGCGTCGAGCAGGCGGCGCGCCCAGCGGTCGTCCGGATGCAGGGTCGCGCGGCGCTCCAAGTCTTCCCAGTAGGCGCGCTCGCGCGCGCCGGCGTCCATCCGGACTCCCTCGGCGGCGACGGGCGTCCACGACCTGCGGGGGTCCATCGGCGCGACGCGCGCGAAGTCGCGGGCGGCCTCGCGCGTGCGGCCCAGCTTGAACAGCGCCTCGCCGCGCCACGC
>JACQBB010000414.1 GCA_016194625.1 Elusimicrobiota bacterium
AGTTCGACGGTCGGCCGCTCGGCCGGCTGATCCTCGCCGTCGAAGATCCGGTTGAGGCGCTCCTCTTCGGAGCGGGCGTCGTCTCCGGTCTTGGCCGGGGCCGCGCCGTCGAAGCGGGCGACGCCGTCGGGGAGGACGGCGCGGAAGGGGTTGGCGCGGTTCTCGCGCGCCGCGACGACCGAGACGGCCGGCATCGGCGCCAGGCGCTGAGCGGCGACGATCGGGGTCGGCACGGTCGCGACGAGCGCGGCGGCGGGGATCGCGGCGGCCGGAGCGGCGGCGAGGCTGACGGCCGGCAGCGCCATCGGCGCCGGCAGGGAGATCCCCACGCCCATGAGCGGGCCGGACAGCGGGCTCGGCAGGAGCTTGGGCAGGCCCATCACGGGATTGGCGGGAGCGTGGATGCCGACGACCTGGGCGGACGCGGCGGCGGCGCAGAGGGCGGTGAGGATCAGGCTGAAAGGGAGCTTGGCGTTCATCGGGGGTTCTTCCTATGTGCGACAAGACCAGTGTAGCGGTCTTACAAGGAGCGCCCGATGAGTCCAGTCAACCTTTGTAATTGATGGCGGTCAACTCGGAATATGCTGAGAATCTCAGAATAAGTCCGTGTCGACCCACACAGTGACGGGTCCGTCGTTGACCGATTCGACCGCCATCGAGGCGCCGAACTCCCCGGTCTTCACCGTCAGGCCGCTCGCGGCGAACAGCGCGGCGACTTTTTCATAGAGCGGTCTCGCGGTCTCGGGCCGCGCGGCGGCGGTGAAATCCGGGCGGCGGCCGCCCTTCAGCGACCCGAACAGCGTGAACTGCGAGATCAGCAGGATCTCGCCGCGCTCGTCCGCCAGCGCGCGGTCGAACTTGCCGTCGGCGTTGGGGAACACGCGCAGGCCGAGCGTCTTGTCGACCAGCTTGCGCGCGGACGCTTCGTCGTCGCCGTGCCCGACGCCGAGCAGGATCAGGAAGCCGCGCCCCGTCTCGCGGCGCTCGCCGGCGGCGGCGCCGTCGCGCAGGGTCACCGCGGCGCGCTCCACGCGCGTCACCACCGCCCTCATCGTCCCTCCGCGGCCTTCATGGTTCTCTATAATATCGAATCGGACGACCGATGAGACTGTTCTATGCCGTCGCCGCCGACGAAGAGGTGAAGACCGCCGCCGCGGCGACGGTCGCGCGCCTGCGCCGCGCGCCGGGCGACTACCGCTGGGTGGACCCGCGCGACATGCACCTCACCCTGCGCTTCCTCGGCGAGACCGCGGAGGGTAGGCTGCCGGAGGTCGAACGTCTGATGCGCGAGGCCGCCGCGAAGACGGCCCCGTTCGAGGTCGCGTACGGCGGCGTCGGGGCGTTCGAGTCGCTCGACGACCCGCGCGTGGTGTGGATCGGGGTGGACTCCGGGCTGGAGCCGCTGCGCGCGCTCGCCGACCGCCTGGGCCGCGACGAGCCGCGCCCGTTCTCTCCGCACCTGACGCTGGGACGCCGCCGCCGCGAGACCCATCCGCCGGAGTTCGTCGCCGCGCTGCGCGCCGAGGCCCCGCTGGGGCTGCGCCGTCCGGTGGACCGCGTCAGCCTGTACGCCAGCCGCCCCGCCCCGTTCGGCCACGCCTACGAGGTCCTGCTCGAGGCGTCTCTGACGGGCGCTTAAAAGGACTCGTACTGCGGCTTCCACAACCGCGAGAACGACAGCGAGACGCCGGTCATCAGGCTGTAGCCGTACACCGGCCGCGTCTTCAGCCCGAACCAGTAGAAATCCACGAACGGCGCCAGCGATAGGTGCGAGCGGATCGGGATGCTGAGCTTGGCGTTCGCGTCGCCTTCCAGGCGCAGGTCGCTGTCGGAGTCGCGGCGCGTGAGGAAGAAGTAGTTGTTCCACAGCTCCGCGTCGAGCTTCGCGCCCGCGGGACCGACGCGCGTGGAGGCCAGCGCGCGCAGGCGCAGGCCGGTCTGCGTGTTCGGCGGGTCGCGCGACAGGTCGCGCTTGACGATGCCCGAGGTGGTCAGCGTCTTCACGACCGAGCCGTCGAAGAACTCGAGGCCGGGGAACGCGCTGTACACCTGCTTGCGGCGCAGGCCGGGCGCGGCCTGGAACTCGCCGTCGTACTGCAGGCCGAGCGACGGGCCCCAGGAGCGCGCCAGCCAGGCGTAGGGCAGGCCGCCGGTGCGCTTGGTGCCCAGCGTCAGGAACATGATGCGGTTCGACGAGAGGTTGGTCGTCGCCGGGCCGTTGCGCGGGCTGATGCGGTCCTTGGCGTACTCCATCTCGAGGGTGTTCGACCACTTGTAGGCGCGGCGCAGGTACTCCGCGTCGGTCTTGAACACGCCGCCGATCAGCAGCTCGTCGAAGCCCTGTACCCGGGAGTTCGGCACCGCGGCGAACGCGTCGGAGCTCTGGACCTTCGTCTGCCGGACGTTCAGGCCCACGTCGCGGAAGTTCACGCGCCACAGGCCGGGCTCGGAGAGCGGGCGTCCCTCCATCCACGCGCGCCAGTCGGCCGTCGTCGCTCCGGGGGCGTGCTCGCGCAGCTCGCCGAGGACCGAGGCCGCGACGGTCGGCGTGCCGGCCACCAGCTCGTAGGGCTCGGGCAGGCCGAGGGCGTCGGCGGCGGTCCTCGAGGTCGCGACGCGGTAGACGCCGCCCGCGTCCAGCGGCGCTCCGCGCAGCAGGCCCAGCGGGTCGAAGCCGGAGACCGCGAAGCGCAGCTTCGCGTCCACCGGCAGCCCGGCGTCCTCGCGGCGCTTCTGGTCGGCGGCCTCGGCGGCCAGGGCCTTGAGCCTGCCGCCGGGCACCGAGGAGACGACCGCCGCGTCGGGAGAGCCCAGCCAGTCGCGCACCAGGCTCTCGCGCACCGCGCCGATCGTCCCGGTCTGCAGCGGCGTCGCGGGCAGCAGTCCCGCCTCCGCGCGTCCGCGCTCGGCGAGCAGTCCCGCGGCGAGCGTCCAGAAGTCGCGCGCGGAGTAGACCGGCAGCGGGCGTTCCGTCGGCGGGAACACCTCGCGCGCGGCGGGGAGGACGGGCGCCTCGGTGGAGCGGCCGGACGCGTAGGCCTCGAGGGCGGGCTCGGGGAAGCCCTCGGCCGGGTTGACCGAGTCGTCGAGCAGGACCGCCGAGCCCTTCACCGTCCAGTCCGCGCGGTCGCCGTCGGACCGCCGGTCGACCTCGTAGAGGTTCAGCGCGGGCGCGTAGGCGCGCATCGGCGGCAGCGCGTTGGCGAAGAGGGGCCGGTCCTCCTGCGTGATGACGGTCTCCGTCGGCGGGCTGAAGACGAGGAAGGTCGCGTCGTCGGCCAGGATCAGGTCCAGGCCGCGCGCGGCCCCGGCCAGGCGCGCGGTCTCGGCCGGGGGCAGCGGCGAGAGCACGACGACCACGTCGGCCTCGGCGCGCAGGCGCGGGATCAGCGCCTCGACGGCGAGCACCGGGTCGGCGACGGTCAGACCCTCCAGGCCGGCCCGCGCCAGCAGGCGGCCGGCCCAGTCGGGCGTCAGCCCGACCAGCGCCACCCGCGTGCCCGACGCCTCGACCACCGCGTACGGCGGCAGGGGGCCGCGCGCCGGCTCGGTCGAGTAGACCAGGTTCGCCGACAGGTAGCGGATGCCGTCGGGACGCTCGGCGCGGTAGCGCTGGAGCTCGCCCCAATTCTCGATCTCGGAGGCGGAGACGGCGGACCAGCGCAGGCCGGCCTTCTCCAGCGCGTCGGCGGCGGCGCGCCCGCGCGCGTCCGACGCGGCGGAGCCGAAGGTCCCGCCGCGCGCCACGCCGAGCAGCGGAGGCCCTTCGGCGGCGGCTCCCGCGGCGGCGGCGGCCAGGCGTCCGAGCCCGCCGTAGGTGCGTCCGAGCAGGAGGACCGCGGTGTCGCGTCCCTTCCAGTTCAGGCGGTAGTAGGCCGCCACGCCGGTCCGCCACCGCCGGGTCGCCGGCTTCTCCAAGGTCGCGCGCACGGCCAGCGTCGTCGCGCCGGAGGCGTCCGCGGAGGCGGAGACCTCGGCTTCATGCTCCCACAGCCGCACCGAGTTCGGCCGACGGTAGGTCTTGGGGTCGGCGGCGGCCTTCTTGAGGGCGGCG
>JACQBB010000415.1 GCA_016194625.1 Elusimicrobiota bacterium
CCGCCGCCCCCGCCCCCGCCCCTGCCCGAAGCGCCCGTGACCGAGGTCCCGGCTCCCGCGGCGCCGACGGCGCCGAAGCGCTCGCTGCGGGCCGCGTTCGAGCGGAAGTCCTTGCGGGTCGTGCCCACGGTCAAGGCGTTCCGCGTCGTAGGCCCCGGCGAGGCCGCGGCGCCGGCGGCGACGCCGCCCGCGCAGACGCCGGCGGCCGAAGCGGCGCCCGCCGCCGCGCCGTTCGATTGGAACGCGGGGGCGCCGGTCCCCGCGCCGCCGACGCCCGCCGTCCCGGCCGCGCCGCCGCCGGCGCCGACTCCGGCTCCCGCCGCCGTCGAGCCGCCGTCGATGCCGACGCTCGCCCCGCCTCCGGCGGCGGCGCCGATCTCACTGTCCCCGGCCGCGCCGGCGCCCGCGCCCGCGGCGGAGACGACGCCTCCGCCCCCGTCGTCGATGTTCTCGCCGGAGCCGCTGTCGGCCGCGGCCTCCGCGCCGACGCCCGCGCCCACGCCGGCGCCGCCGCCGCCGGCGACGCTGACCTTCGGCGGGATGCCCCAGCCGGAGTCGTCGCCGTCGGCCCCGCCGTCGTCGCCGGTCCCGGAGACCTCTCCGTTCTCGGACGCGGCGCTGCCGCCCTCCACGGCGATGTTCGTCGGCGCCGCGGCGTCGCCCGCGGGAGGGGCTCCGCCCGCGCCCTCGACCCAGGAGGTGCTGGCGCGCCTGGCCAAGCCGGCCGAGCCGCCGCCGACCGCCGCGCCGCGGCCTCCGCGCAGCAACAAGCCGATCGTCATCGGCGGCGTGCTGGTGATCGGCGTCCTGGTCGCGGTGCTCGCCCTGTTCTTGCGCCATCCGAAGGACCTCAAGCAGATGACGGAGCTCGACGACGGCCGCCACGCGATCGGCGCCGAGGCCGTCGACGACCAGACGCGTCCGCCCATGGTGAAGCCCCGGCAGCTCGCGCCGGCCGCCGCGACCGAGCCCGCGGCGACGGCGCCCGTCCCGTCGGGCGGCGTCGCTCCGGCTCCCGCGCCCGCCGCGTCCGAGGCTCCGCAGGCCGCCGGGACGTCGAAGCTCGACGCGGCGGTGGCGATGGTGAAGGACTTCCCGCTCGACGGCGCCCGCGGCACCGTGGGCCAGTGGCTGCAGTACAGCTACACGGCGGCTCCCGACGCCGGCCAGGAGTCCTGGAACGCCAGCGAGACGGCCGAGAAGACTTTCCTGGTCGAGTACCGCTTCACGCCCTCGCGCCGCGGCGCCCCCGAGGCGCACTACCTCTTCGAGGCCGACATGGAGCGCGGCTTCGTCCTGGGCAAGAACCTGGACGCCCGCAACATGCTGGCGGGCGCGCCGCCTCCCGAGGCGGCCAAGCCCGCGGCGAAGGCCAAGCCGAAGAAGAAGCCCGCCAAGAAGGCCCCGGCGCGCCCCGCCCGCAAGGCCGCGGCGGAGGAGGCGCCCAAGGAGGTCCCGCTCCTGCCCCTGCCCGACTCCGGCGACCTGCGCCCGCCGTCCGAGGACGACGGCGCGTTCACCTCCGACACGGTCAACTCGGGCCTCTGACGCGGCGCCTCCGGCCGCGTTCACTTCTTATTAATATGCGCTGTCCTCGCGTCGGCCTTGACAAAGTCCGGCCAGGACTCTAACCTTATCCTAATAATGGCGAACGCGCAGCACTCCATCTCGCTCGGCCTCTCCCGCCGCCTCGCCGACCTCCTGGTCGAAGAGAAGCTGATCACGCCCGTCCAGCTCAAAGAGGCGCTGGACGCCCAGAAGTCCGGCGGCGACAAGCTCGGCACCCTGCTGATCGACAAGGGGATCCTCGCCGAGGAGAAGCTCCTGCAGTTCCTCGCCGAGAAGACGGGCATCTCCTACGTCTCCCTGTCCGACATCGGCGAGATCTCGGAGGAGGCGGTCTCCGCCGTCCCCGAGGCGATCGCGCGGCAGAAGATGCTGATGCCGTTCAACAAGACCAAGGACCGGCTCACCGTCGCGATCGCCGACCCGCTCGACGTGATGGTCCTGGACGACCTGAAGATGCTCACCGGCTGCGACGTGGTCGGCTGTCTGGCGTCCGAGAGCGAGATCGTCGCGGCGCACGACAAGTACTACAAGCAGGCGACCTCGCAGGAGGTCCTCGAGGACATCGTCAAGCAGTCCGCCGTCGACGAGGCCACCGCCGAGGGCGTGGAGCACGTCGAGGAGAAATCGGACGAGAAGGTGGAGGCCGCGCTCGAGAAGGAGGCCGAGGACGCGCCGGTGATCAAGATGGTCAACCTGATCATGGCCGGCGCGGTGAAGTCCAAGGCCTCGGACATCCACATCGAGCCGTACCAGAAGGAGCTGCGCATCCGCTACCGCATCGACGGCGTGCTCCACGAGCAGCCGTCGCCGCCGAAGAAGTTCCACAACGCGATCTGCGCCCGCGTGAAGATCATGTCGAACCTGAACATCGCGGAGAAGCGCATCCCGCAGGACGGGCGCCTGAAGCTGAAGATCGAGGGCAAGGAGATCGAC
>JACQBB010000416.1 GCA_016194625.1 Elusimicrobiota bacterium
CCACGGCGGCCGGATCTGGGGCGACGGCGCGGTCGGACGGGGAGCCGTCTTCTATTTCACGCTGTCGGAGGAGCCATGAACCAGAAGAAGATCCTTCTCGTCGAGGACGACCCCGACGACGAGATGCTCATCTCGATGTCCCTCCAGCGCAGCAACATCGCCAACGAGCTCGCGGTCGCCCGCGACGGCCAGGAGGCGCTCGACTACCTGTTCGCGCAAGGCGCGCACGCGGGGCGGGACCTGGCGGACTCCCCGGCGGTCGTCCTGCTGGACCTGCACCTGCCCAAAGTGGACGGCCTGGAGGTGCTGCGCCGCATCCGCGCGGACCCGCGGACGAGGACCCAGCCGGTCGTCGTCCTCACCTCGTCCGACGAGCAGAGGGACCGCCTCAAGAGCTACGACCTGGGCGTGAACAGCTACGTCTGCAAGCCCGTCGAGTTCGACCAGTTCAGCGGCGCGGTGAAATCCCTCGGCCTGTACTGGCTGCTGCTCAACAAGCCGCCGAAGGACTGACGCGGCGCCCCCTCCGCGGGCACGGGTCGATGCGGGCGACGGCGTCCTTGGCCATCATCGGCAGCCGCGCGGGGAGCCAGGGTCCTGGAAACAACGGTCTTCCGGCGGCGTCCTCTCGGGCCGCTCTCTATATCCATCATCCGGAAACTCAGGCGGAGGAGTCGGAGACGACAGGCGTTCTTGTTCGGATTGCGCCATCGAAAGCAACCTCTGAAGGTTCAACGCGGCAGGACCAGCACGGCATATCCTCTGCAGCAAACCCAGGAAACAGGCCGACCGCCCGGGCTGAGATCGAGAGCACTCATCGACCAGCCCCGGCATGGCTGTTCGGGTCGGGAGGTACCGGTCGAAGACCTCCTGGCTGAGTGAGCCGGGAGAATCGCACGCCAATCGGACCAACTCCGGAATAGCCACGGATTGAGGGATCATCGGTGCCGGTCGCGGCACGAAAATCGGCGGCTCCACGGGATGGGCCTTGTAATGCTCGCGGACCTTGACGAGGTCGAGAGTGGAGTCCTCCAGCACCATGCATAACGTGAAATACAAATCGTCGCCGCATTTCCCGAGTCCTGGGGGCGGAGGCCAGAGTATCGCATTGAAATCCGGGCTCGCCATGGGCAATGCATCAAGGTCACCCTGCGTGACGCTTTCCGGGTCGGAACACACACGACGCGCAATCGAACCGAGCGCCCCCTTCAACCTTAAATCGGACCGTCGCCGCTCGACGGCCGCACGCCTCTCCTCGACCGCGCGTTCCACGACCTCCCCGATGGGGTCGGCTCGTCCAGGAACATTCGAATCCTCCATATCTTCAGGAATCCGGGCATCGGCGTCATATCGGAGCCAGACCTTGCCGTCATGGCCTTGCCGCTCTTGATGATCGGCTTGATAACGATATCGATCCCTGCGCTCCTCCAACCTCTTCTTCGCCGTTGTATCGACAATGCCCAATCTCGCGGCATTTTCCAGAACAAGGTCATACGCCAGCACTTCCCCCCGCCAACGGTCGACCGTGCCAAGGGGTTGGCCGGAAACGGTTCGTTCGAGCCAATGGGAAGTCTCATGGAAGATCGTCTGGGCCAAGGTCGCGGGCGACTCGACGCCTCGTGGAAGGATTCGGACGCGGCCATCCGGAGAGGTGAGCCCGCGGGCGTCGGCTTCTTCATCCATGACCCATTGATGCGCCTTCGTATCATAATGCTTCTGCTCCATGAACCGCGGAGCCCAGTCGTGAGCGGGTTCTTTGGTTGTGACGCCCGAAGCACCCTGATTCGTGACCAATGGGACGAGATTGTAGAGCTTGATCGTCTCCGCGATTGCCTTGTTGTATAGCTCATGCTGCTGGACCCGCAATCGCGCATATTCGCGCCCCGCCTTCTGGAAAGCATCCTCATCACGAGGCTTTCCGCTCGTGATCATCCGTCGTAAATCTTCCAGCGACTGCGGCGGGAATCGGTAACCTTGGTCGGCGCGCCGTAACGCATCTTCTGCTTCGGCGATTTGTAATTGGAGATCACTGGCCTCTCGAAGACGACCGTCGATTTCGTTGTAGGCCGCCAGATCCACGCTGTGCTCAGATAAGTCCAAGGATGCCACGACCGGCATGTTCGCGCGAACGAACCCTTCACGACATGAAGCGTCGTGAGCAGAACAAGGAGCACTGGCCCCGTATCCAGGCGGCGCCAAGATCAGAAAAACACCAAGGAAGATACGCCTCATTTACTTACTCTGAATTCGACTGGATTGGAGACCGCATGAATGCGTCGGGAAGTCTCTTGAGACGGGGACGGCTCACCCGAAATCAGCGACAAAATCGAGAGAACCCCTGTTTTTATTCGCCCTCGGCTCGCCAGGTCGACACGAACGACGCAGTCCTGGTCGAATACGAACCGCGCGGTGTAGCGGCCGGGGCGTCGAAGATCGTATCCCGTCAATCTGCGGAAACCCTCAGGAGGAGACACGAATTTCTCCCGCAACTCCGCCAACGGGACATTGTCCCGAACGGCATAAGTGGCGATTCCATTGGCACTCCGCCGGTCGACGGTCCGGATTCGGTAAGGGCTCAACACTTCGCGGCTTGTTTGAACCTCGGCTCCGGGCAATACCCCGATGAAATCGGCTGATTTCGAACTCGGAATGACCTCTTGCCCTTGGAATTCCGCTCGGTAGGGTCTGATCCGCTCATCCGACCTGAAAATCGCCTCGGGCCCGGGCTTCCTTTCCGGAACTCTATTCCCCGACTCATCGGTGACTTCGACGAACGAATCTCGGGCATTTTGAAGAGGGGCGTCTTCAAGATCTCTGGAGAAAAAATATCGATGGAACTCCATCGACATACAAGACCGGTTCTTGATGGCCGCACGGTACCAGATCGTCGTCCGACCTCCAGAATCAGGAATGGTCTCGATCTGCATACTCGCGGCGAGGGGCTGGCACGACGCATCGGGCGACGATTTATCCAGACACGGATCGTCGCAGGATCGCGACGACCTGACGATAGCGCCGCTCGCAAGCCGGATCACCCAGCACAGCATTACGAGACCGAATATCGTGCCGAGCACCCTAAGGAAGGACCTGAACTGGGGAGACATGTGTGATTATTGTAGCCTCCGATGGGAAGGCTGAACAGGGCCTAATGCCCCACATGCTCCCAGACCATGCGGCCCCACATACGGAACACCGTCGGCCGGTCGGAGCGGTTGTTCCGAGGCGTGCGGTAGGCTATCCTATGGCCGTGGACCCCGCCGCCGCGCTCGCCGTCCTGCTGTGCGCCGCCCCCGCCCTCGCCGGCGACCCGGGCGAGGCGGCGCTGCGCGCCGAGGCGGGGGCGATCGTCGACCTGTTCTACGGCCACGACTTCGACAAGGCGGCGCCGGCGGCCGACCAGCTCGCCGCGCGCCACAAGGGGCACCCGGCGGGACCGCTGTTCCAGGCGATCGTCGCCTACCAGCGCTGGACGGCCGAGGGACTGCGCGAGGACGGGTCGTGGGAGAAGATCGACGGACTGCTGACCCACGCCGCGGCCGACGCGGCGGCGATGGAGGCGAGCGCGCCCGCCGAGTCGCACTACTACCGGGGCGCGGCGCTGGGCTTCCGCGCGCGCGGGATGGCGGCGCGGCGGAAGTTCGTGCGCGCTCTGCCCGACGCGGCGAGCTCGGTGCGGCAGCTGCGCCAGGCGCTGGACCTGGACCCGTCGCTGGAGGACGCGCGCCTGGGGCTGGGGATGTACCACTACTTCGCGGCGCGGATGCCGACCGCGGCCAAGCCGCTGGCGCGGCTGCTCGTCGGCGAGCGGCCGGACCGCGAGGCGGGGCTGGCCGAGCTGTGGACCGTCGCCGGGTCCACCGGCATCGCCCGGATGGAGGCGCGCGCGGTGCTGGCGATGATCCTGTCGAAGGAGGACGAGGCCGACTGGAAGGGCGCCGAGGCCCTGCTCGCCGAGCTGATGGGGCGCTACCCTCGCAACCCGCTGTACCGATTGCGCCGCGCCTTCGTCGCCGAGCGCCGCGGCGACTGGGACGCCGCCGCCGCGCTGGCCGACCCGGACGGCGCGTGGCTGCGCGAGATCCACCCCGGCCTGCGCGAGAACTCGCGCGCGTGGGCGCTGTACCGCGCGGGCGAGGCGCGCCTGCTGCAGGGGCGCCGCGACGAGGCCCGCCGGTTCCTGACGCCGATCGACGAACGGAAAGCCCCGAAGAGCCTCCTGCCGTGGCTGAAGCGCCGCCGCGCGGAGCTGGCGACGGGCGCGCGCGGGCGCGAGGTCGCGCCCTACTTCGCCGGCTACTGAGGCTTCGCGGCCAGCAGGGCCTTCGCGTCGCGCTCCAGGCGCTCCAGCGCGTCGGCCTCGGTCGCCGCGTAGGTGCGCACCAGGCGCCCATCGCGGCCGACCAGCGCGAACTTGGAGCTGTGCACCGTCGCGAACCCGCAGTCCGAGGTGTCGTCCTTGCGGTACGCGGTGCCGAAGCCGTCCTTCAGCAGGGGGATCATGGACGCCTGGTCCTTGCCCGCCGCGAAGAACCAGCGCGCCGGGTCGGCGCCGTTCCTGCGCGCGTACTCGCGCAGGACCTTCGGGCGGTCGTAGTCCGGGTCGATGGTGAAGCTGACGAGCAGGATGTCCTTGGGCAGGCGCTTCTGCAGGCCGCGCATGCGCTCGGTCAGCAGCGGGCACTGCCCCGAGCAGCGCGTGAAGATGAAGTCGGCGACCCAGACCTTGCCGAGCAGGTCCTTCTTCGCGAGCGGCCGCAGGGACTTGGCCGTCGCCGCCGACAGCGCGAAGTCCGGCAGGTCGCGCGGGCCCTCCGGCTGCTCGAACTGCGCGGCGGCCGGCGCGGCGAGCGCGGCGGCCAGGACGGCGGCGGCGAGGACTCTCATGGCTTCTCTCCCGAAGGCTTGCGGCCGAGGAACGACCACGACTCGCCCGTCCGGCTGACGTGGTCGGCGTACAGGAACTCGTCGGCGAACAGGCCCTTCTCGTTGAAGACGTTGACGGCCAGGTGCATCATCCAGATCGGGCCGATGCGGCGCTCGCCGGGGCCGTCGCACTTGCCGGACGCGAAGCGCGTCGCCAGCTGGACCCCGAGCACCGCCACGCAGATGTTCTCGTCGTGGAAGTGCCCCTTCGCGTTCGGCGAGTCGAACATCTGCGGGCGCTTCAGGCCGCGGCGGATGTAGCCGAGCTGGAGCAGCTGCCAGCGGCCGGCCTTGTCGAGCGCGTAGGTGAGGAACTCGGGCTTGGCCGGGTCCAGGCCGTCGTCGAAGATCAGGTCGAGGCGGTGCGCGTGGATGCCCATCCCGGCGCCGTACTTCTGCTCGATCAGGTAGCCGTCGGCGACGGCGGCGTTGACGTCGGCGTAGCGCCGGGCGGCGCGCAGGGCCTTCTTGAGCCGCTCCTGGTCCGCCTTCGAGTAGCGCTCCTCGACCCCGTACGCCTTCGGCGGCAGCAGCTCCCCGCCCTCGGCGCGCGGGTAGGCGTCGCGGCCGGGCGGGACGAAGCCCTCGACCGCCGCCAGGCGCTCGTCGGGGCGGTAGTACGGCCACGACGGCTCCGGCCACGACACCGTCGAGCGCAGGACCTGCGGCTCGACGTCGGCGTCGGGCGCGGGCTCGGGCGCGGACGCGCGCGCGGCGCCGCCCAGCGCGGCCAGCAGGAGGGCCGCGGACAGGGTCCGGCGCATGATCGGCCGGGACTTCGAGCGCCGCGCGGCCTCGCGGAAGCCCGCCTTCCGGAACGCGGAGGCCAGCCCCCACCAGGCGAACGCGGGCGCGGTCCGCTTCCCCCGCGCGTCGACGGGATAGCCCTCGAGGATCCGCGCGCCGCGGCGCCGGGCGTGGGCCGCCGCGGCCTCCAGCAGGGCGACGGTGACGCCGCGCCCGCGCGCCTCGCGCGCGACGAAGAAGCACGGCGCCGACCAGACCGGGGCGTCGTCCACCGGCTTCAGGACCCGCGAGGTCTCCAGGCGCTTGTAGACCGCCCGCGGCCCCACGGCGACCCAGCCGACGGGGGTCCGCCCGTCGTAGGCGAGCAGGCCGGGGACCTCCCCGGCGCCGACCAGCCGCCGCATGCGCCGCTTGTTCGGCGCGCCGCGGCCCGCGCGGAACTCCGCGCTCGTCTGCCGGTTCCACAGGCACCAGCAGCCGGCGCAGGCGCCGTTCGGCCCGAACAGCGCGGCGAAGTCCGCCCAGCGCGCCGGGGTCAGGGGCCGGACGACGAGCCGCCGCGCCTTCTTTCCGCGTTCCACCCGGACAGGTTAGCCCCGTTGCGGCCTCCCCCGCAAGAGCCGCGTCCTCCCGCCCGGGGGGCGATTTGATAGAATCCGTTCCCTATGGCGCGCATCCTGGTCGTCGACGACGAGCCCGACGTCGCGGTCATGCTGAAGTTCATGCTGGAGAAGGACGGCCACTCCGTCTCCACCGCGGGCAACGGCCTGCAGGCGCTCGAGGTCCTGGGCGTGGAGCCCGCGGACGCGTCGAAGGCCGTCCCGGACCTGGCGATCCTGGACATGATGATGCCGGGCCTGGACGGCTACGGCGTGTGCGTGCGCATGTTCGAGGACCCGCGCACCAAGGCGATCCCCGTCATCATGCTGACCGGCAAGGACGACATGCGCGAGCTGAACCACCGCGCGCCGAACGTCGCCGCGCACGTGAGCAAGCCGTTCGACCCGCGCTCGCTGCGCGAGCTGATCGCCGGCATGATGGGCAAGAGGGACTGATGGCCTCCATCCTGG
>JACQBB010000381.1 GCA_016194625.1 Elusimicrobiota bacterium
CACCGCGTAGCGCTGCTTGATCGGGATCCCCGACAGCGCCGACAGGATGCCGTACAGCGTCGTCGAGGTCGAGGAGTCGCCGTCGATGCCGCCGTAGTTCTGCTCGTAGGACACGCGCAGCTGGGCGCGCACCGGCTTGTCCTTGCCGGTCTTCGGGTCGCGGCCGAACTCGTTCATCACGAAGCTCCACTCGTTGCCGAGCGCCTTGTTGAAGCTCGAGCCCGTGCTGCCCGCCTGGTGGTCGACCGAGACGATGCCCGGCATGCCCGGGCCGGCCACGAAGGTGATGCGCATCTGCACGCCGTGGCTGCCCATCACCGCCAGGCCGTTGATCTGGCCGACCGCCTCGCCGTCCGTGTCCACGCGGAAGATGTTCTTCTGGTACAGCTCGGACATCCGCTTGTAGTGCACGTCCTCGCGGTCCTGCTTGGCCTGGAGGGCGGCGTCGACGTCCTCGCCGCGGATCTCGCTGCGGCCGGCCTTCGAGGCCGCGTACGAGGCCTCCTGCATCAGGCCGTGGAGGGCGCCGAAGGACGCCGTGAAGTACTTGTTGCTGTCGGCCAGGCGCGCGGCGTACTCGAGCACGCGCTCGATGGCGTCGCGGGTCAGGTCCATGATCTCGCCGGCCGAGCCGACGACCGAGTGCTTCACGAAGTTCAGGAAGCCCTCGACCGCCTCGTCGGTGATCTTGATCGTCGGCTGGAAGTGCGCGACGCCCTGGAAGTTCATCGTGAAGTCCTCGTCGTGCTGCGCGAGGAGCATCTGGATCATCGGCGAGCCGACGAGCACGACCTTGACCTTCGCCGGGATGTGGTACATCTCGCCCTTCATCGAGGCCATGCCGAGCAGGCCGCCCTCGGCGATCTCCGCCTGGCCGGTGCGCACGGCGTTCATCAGCGCGGGCCAGACGCCGGGGTTGCGCAGGACGTCCATCGCCCGCAGGACCAGGAAGCCGCCGTTGGCCTTCATGAAGGAGCCGGCCTTGAACGACGGGCCGCCGGGGCCGTCGGCCTTGACGATGCCCACGCCCGGGATGACCATGTTGCGCTGGTTGCCGTCCGCGGCGCCGAACAGGCGCTCGTAGGTCGGGTTCTCCTCCCACACCACCGGCGCGCCCTTCAAGCCGGTGTTGTCGGAGAGGACGCTGACGCGGAAGAAGTCCTCGGGGTCGAGCGGGCGGGAGCCGGGCATCGGCTTGATGCCCTCGCCGCCCTCCTTGATGCCCATGAAGATCTTGTAGTTCGACGCCGCGAAGTTCGCCAGGTCCTGGACGTAGGCGAGCACGCGCTGCGACTCCGGCCCGGGCTTCGGCTTGGACGCCTGCAGGGCCTCGCGCTCACGCTCGGTGACCGCGACGAACTCCTCGGCCTTCTTCTGGATCGCGGCCGCCTTCTTGGCGATCGCGGCCTTGGCCTCGTCGTACTCGGCCTGGGTGATCTTGCCGGCGGCGACGAGCTTCGCCGCCATCTCGTCGCTGATCGGCAGCTGGCCGAGGGCCGGGACGGCCATCACGACCGGCCCGTGCTCGCCCATGCCCGCCTGGACGGCGGCGTTGAACTTGCCGAACTTGCTCTGCGCGAGCTTCTGCAGCTCCTCGTTGATCTCGCTGTCGCGCTCCTCGGCGCGCTTGGCGAACGCCTCGTCGGCCGGGGTCTCCGGACCGGAGGTCGCGATCGTCGCGAGCTGGCTGGCGAAGTTGTTGACCATGCCGACGACGGCCTGCTGCTCGAGCTTCGCGATCATGCCCGAGACCTTCTGCATCATCTCGAGCTGCGCGGTCATCATCGTCTGGAACGCCTCCAGGATGCCGCCCTTCTTCTCCTGGAGCTCGCCCTGGGCCTTCTGCCACTCGGCCTCGGTGAAGTCGTTGGCCGCGATGTGCGCCGCGACCTCTTCGCGGGTCATGCCCTTGCCGTTGAAGGTGATGCCCATGACCAGCTGCGTGCCCTTCTCGCCGGGCTGCGCCTGGAACAGCACGCCGAACTTGCCGGCGAGCTTGATCGACGCGATCTTCGCGTCGAACTCCTTCTGCATCTTCGCCTGGGCGGCCTGGACCTGCGCCATGACCTTCTGCTTCTGCTGGCCGACCTCGCCCGAGGTCAGCGCGGCGGGCAGGTTCTCCTTCATCGCCTCGACGAAGCCCTCGACGGCGCTCTCGAACACGACGCCCTGGCCGGGCGCGAACTCCAGCACCACGGGATTGTCCTTGTCGGCGAAGTTCGTCGCCGCGACCACGTCGTTCGGGGTCTTGGCCTTCGACGCGACGTCGCCGAGCACGCGGCGCAGGGCCATCGTGCGGCCGCCGCCCTCGCCGCCGGCGACGTACAGGTTGTAGTGGTCCGGCTTCATCTCCAACGCGAAGCGGATCGCCTTGATCGCGTCGTCCTGGCCGACCACGCGCTGCGGGGCCAGCGGGATGTCCTTCGTGCCGTCCGGCAGCTTCTCGGCGACCGGCGCGTAGCGGACCTCGTTGACGGAGAGCTCGAACGCCTTCGGGTCGGCGGGCTGCGGCGCCGGCGCGTCCTTCTGCGCGCCGACGACCTTCTTCATCGAGGCCGGGAGCAGGCGCGCGAGCGCGGCGCGGATGCCGGTCGGGGCGGCGGCGACGGGCGCCGCGGACGCCATCGGCTTGGACGCCGAGCCGTCGAACGCCTTGCCGGCGGCGGAGACGTCGGCGCCGTGCGCGGCGCGGATCGCGGACGCGAGCTGGGAGAGCTGCAGGCGCGTGTTCGAGCCCTCGGGCAGGACGCGCGCGGCCTCCTCGATCTTCGCGGCGTCGGCCGCGGAGTTCATCGTCTCCGGCAGGGCGACGCCGGCCTTCTGGAGCTGGTTGATCAGCGAGATGACGGGATGAGCCTCGACCGCGGCGGGCATCGCGGCGGCGGGCGCCGCGGCGGGAGAGAGCGTCGCGGCCGGGGCGGCCATCGCCGCGGGCGCCGCGGCGGGAGCCGACATCGGCGCCGCGAGCGCCGGCGCGGCCGACGGGTTCGCGGAGATCGAGATCGCCGGCATCGCGAGCGTCATCGACTGCGCGCCCGCGAAGGACGCCGCGGACTCGGCGCCGACGGCGGCGACGGGAGCGACGCGGCCCGCGATCACCTGCGCCCAAGCGCCGCCGGGAAGGGACAGTCCAAGGGCCAAAGCGAGGGTCACGGCCAGGCTCTTCTTCGCGGCGGTCTTCTCGACGATCATGTCGGTCTCCTTGTCACGAAAACGTCTGCGCGGCTACGCACAGTATAGGGGAATGACGTTTCCGACGGCTGGGGCCGACGGGTAAGGGGGCCTACGACAAACGGCCTACGCGCGAGTGGGACCGTGGTCCCGGCGGAGGGCTTCGTAGAGGACGACGGCCGCGACGGAGGAGAGGTTCAGCGAGCGCGCGCCCGCGACCATCGGCACGCGGTACAGCCGCTCGCGCCAGCGCGCGCGCAGCGTCTCCGGCAGGCCGCGCGACTCGGAGCCGAACACGAGCCAGGAGTCGCCCGCGTACGGCGCGTCCCAATGCGCGCGCGGTCCTTCCGCGCTGAAGGCGAGGACCGCGGCCTCCTCGTCCTTTATAAAGGAAAGGAACGAATCGAGCGATCCGTGGACCTTCGGCGCGAGCTTCTCCCAATAATCCATACCGGCCCGCTTCAGGCGCCGCTCCGACAGCGAGAAGCCGAGCGGCGCGACGAGATGGAGCTCGGCTCCCGCGGCCGCGCAGGTGCGGCCGACGTTGCCGGCGTTGAACGGGATCTCGGGATGGATCAGCGCGACCTTCAGCACCGCGAGATTCTAGCACGCGCGCGGGCGCGCGGGCGCCGCGCGACGGAGGTCCTTCGACCCCCTCGCGGGGGTGCGATGGACCCACGCTCCGGTAGTGCGATTGTCGTCGGGCGATTGGGACTTTCACCTGTGCGTCGCTCCGAGACGCGCGTGCTAATATCAACGCGCGATGAAAGACAACCCGGACGGCCGCCGCTCCTCGCTGGCTCTGTTCGTCTCGTTCGCTCTCATCCTCTCTCCGTTCCCCGCGTGGGCGCAGGTCGCCCGCGTCGCGCTCCCCGCGGCGTCCGTCTCCGCCGAGTCCTCGGCGTCGGCCGCGGCCTCGGCGCGCGTCCTCTCCGGCGCCGCGCTCCCCTCCGCGCCCGCGCTCGCGCCGCTCGCCGCCGCGCC
>JACQBB010000382.1 GCA_016194625.1 Elusimicrobiota bacterium
CAGCTCCTCGCGGATGCGCTCGAAGATCAGCACGTTGGCGTCGACGGCCATCGCCAGCGAGAGGATGATGCCCGCCATGCCCGGCAGGGTCAGCGTCGAGCGCAGGTAGGACATCGTCGCCAGCATGACGATCAGGTTCATCGCCAGCGCGAGGACGGCGACGATGCCCGACGCGCGGTAGTAGACGATCATGAACGCGACGACGAGCAGGAAGCCGATGATGGACGAGCGCAGGCCGTCCTTGACCGAGTCCTCGCCGACCGAGGGGCCGACGACGCGCTCCTCGATGACCTTGACCGGGGCCGGCAGGGCGCCGGCGCGCAGGACGATGGCCAGCGCGCGGGCGTCGTCGGGGGAGAACTGCCCCTCGATGATGCCCGAGCCGCCGCCGATGCGGCCCTTGATGACGGGCGCCGAGTAAACGACGCCGTCGAGCACGATCGCCATCCGCTTCTGCACGTTGGCCGCGGTCAGCGCGGAGAACTTCGCGCCGAACTCGGGCTTGAACTTGAAGGCGACGACCGGCATGCCGTACTCGCCGCCGGTCTCGACCTTCGCGGTCTCCAGGTTCGCGCCGGTGAGGGGGACCTCGTTGTGGAGCAGGAACGCCTCGCCGCCCTTGCCCGCGGCCAGGACCAGCCCCTCGGGGACGAGCTTGGCGGCCGCGGTGGAGACCGCGGTCCCGACGAACGGGTTGCCGGCCTCGAGCATCTTGCTGAGCGCCTGGCGGCCCTTCTCGGAGTCGTCCACCATGCGGAACTCGAGCATCGCGGTCTTGCCGACCAGGTCCTTGGCGTGCGCGGAGTCGGTGACGCCGGGCAGCTGGACGACGATCCAGCGCGCGCCCTGGCGCACGATCAGCGGCTCGGCCACGCCGAACTGGTCGACGCGGTTGCGGATGATCTCGATGGCCTGGCTCATCGCGTCGTTGAGGGGGGTCTTCGCGTCGAGCTTGTCGACCTCCAGCTCCATGACCATGTGCGTGCCGCCCTTCAGGTCGAGGCCGAGGTTGACGAGGAACTTAGGCCGCTCGCGCAAGGCCTCGAGCTTGGCGCGCTCGGCGGCGTCCAGAGAGTACCAGTTGATCGACGGGTACAGCAGGAACAGCGAGCCGACCAGCAGGACGAGCAGTCCGGCCCACTTCCACTTCGGGTCCTTGATCATGTCGTTGGGTCCTTTCGGGGGTTCAGGCGGCGGCGCCGGTCTTGGCGACGGCGTCCGTCGAGACGACGCGCGACACGGCGGAGCGGGCGACGGTCAGCTTCACGGTCTGGGAGAACTGGACCTCGAGGTCGTCGCCGCGGAAGCCGGTGATGGTGCCGTACAGGCCGCCGGAGGTGAGGACCTTGTCGCCGGCCTTCAGGTTCTTCAGCATCGCGTCGTGCTGAGCCTGCTGCTTCTGCTGGGGGCGGATGAGCAGGAAGTAGAAGATGGCGAAGATGGCCACGATGGGGACCAGGTTCATCAGCGGGTTCGGCGTCGCGGTCGGCTGCATGGATTCTCCTTGGGTACGGGCGCGGTGAATCCTAGCAACTTTCGGCGGCCGCCGGGAAGGGGCGGGAGGAGACGGGGACGGCTACCAGCGCCAGGCCAGAGTGAAGCGGTGGGCGGAGCCGAGCTCGCCCATCGGCGCGGCGGCGTAGTCGAGCGTCCAGCCGCCCATGCCCAGCCCGACGCCGAGCGTCAGCCCGCGCGCGGCGTCGAAGCCCGAGCCGCCCGCGACGGCGCCGCGCGTCGAGTACCCGGCGCGCAGGAACACGCCGGAGGCGGCCTTGAACTCGCCGCCGAGCCCCGCGTCCCCGCCGCCGACGCGGGGCGACGCCGTCCACTCGGCCGCCAGCGCGTGGCCGCCGGGGAAGCGATACGCCGCGCCCAGGGCGGCGCGCAGCGGGAGGTCGTCGGTCTCCGAGTCGAACTTCATGCCCGGACCCAGGTTGCGCACGGCCGCGGCCGCGACGAGCGGGCCCCACGCGCGCCGCGCCCCGGCGTCCATCGCGACGGTCTGCGCCTGCGCGGAGCCGATGTGCGACTGCACCAGCTTCACCGCCACGCCGTAGTCGGCGAGCCCGCCGCGCGCGGCGGCCGCGAAGGACGCGGCGAAATCGGACGCCGTGAAATCCGCCGTCGGGCGGCCGGAGGCGTCGCGCCCGCCGATCGCGTCCTGGCTGAGATAGGTCGCGCCGCCGGCGAAGGTGGCCGCGCTCGTCGGATGCGCGTACGCCGCGAAGTCGAGGCGCGCCGGCGACGCGAGCTCCGCGTGGCTGAAGGCCGCCTCGCGCTTCTCCAGCCGGGCGAGGCCCGCCGGGTTCCAGTACAGCGAGTCCGCGTCCTCGCCGAGGGCGGAATAGGCGCCGCCGAGGCCGAGCGCCCGGGCGCCCACGCCGACGTCCAGGAACGCCGCGGTCTCCAGCGCCCCGGCCGGGGCGGCGAGCGCGAGGAGCAGGACGGGGAGGAGCGCCCTCACTTGATCACCCCGATCCGGCCGGTCTTATGCAGGTCGGACTGGCCGGCCTTGCGCGCCGTGACGACGTACGTGTACACGCCCGAGCCGACGCCCGCCGTGTCCCAGACGTGGTCGTA
>JACQBB010000383.1 GCA_016194625.1 Elusimicrobiota bacterium
TCGGGCGTGTCGCTGATGCCCGACTTCTCGCGCAAGACGCTCGACGAGGTCCAGTCCTGGGCCGCGGGCGCGGGCGTGAAGGTGTCCGTGAAGACCGATCCCGGCTCGCTGTTCCCCGGCGGCACCGTGCTGGCGCAGAGCGTGGCGCCCGACTCGGCGCTCTCCCCCGACTCGGCCCTCGTCGTCACCGTCAGCGGCCGCAAGGGCGCCGCGCCCTCCGCCGCGACCAAGACCTTCCGCTACGAGCTCGCGCAGGGCGGCTCCGACAGCCAGGTGCGCATCGTCCTGGTCGACAAGTACGGCGAGCGCGAGCTGTTCAACGGCCTGCGCAAACCGGGCTCGAAGATCGAGGTCCCGGTGCAGACCGCCGGCGGCGCGCGCGTGAAGATCTGGGTCAACGGCATCCTCGTCGAGGAGCAGGACCTGTGACCATGACCGCGCCCAAGACCCTCGCCGTGGTCCCCTCGCTCCTCGCGGGCGACCTCGCGCGCCTGGGCGACCAGCTCGACGCGGTGAAGGCCGCGGGCTGCTCGTGGCTGTCGGTGGACGTGATGGACGGCCACTTCGTGCCGAACCTCAGCTTCGGGCCGGACTTCGTCAAGCTCGCCAAGAAGAAGGGCTTCTTCGTGGACACCCACCTGATGGTGACGAACCCTCTCGTCGTCGCGCCGTGGTTCGCCGAGCAGGGCTCCGACATCGTGACCTGCCACATCGAGGCCGTGACGGACGCGGCGGCCGCCCTGAAGCAGATCCGCTCGCTCGGCGTGAAGGCCGGTCTCGCCGTGAAGCCGAAGACCCCCGTCGCGGGCCTCCTCGATTCCCTGGAGTCCTGCGATCTGGCGCTGGTCATGACGGTGGAGCCCGGCTTCGGCGGCCAGAAGTTCATGGCCGACCAGATGCCGAAGGTCTCGGCTCTCCGCGAGCGCATCGACGCCCGCCGTTACGACTGCTGGATCCAGGTCGACGGCGGCGTCAACGCCGCCAACATCTCGCAAGCCGCCGCCGCCGGGGCCGACAGCCTCGTCGCCGGGTCGGCCGTCTTCGGCGCGAAGGACTGCGCCGCCGCTTTCCGCGAGCTCGAGCGAAACGCCCGGGCCGCGTTCGGATCGAAGAAGCACTAGAGTCGCACCGGAGGAACACATGGCCGTCGTCATCCGTCTGCAGCGCATCGGAAAGCCGCACCAGCCGTACTACCGCATCGTCGCCATCGAGAAGACCCGCGGCGCGACGGGCAAGCCCATCGAGGTCGTCGGCTCCTACAATCCCCGCGGCGAGACCGCGGCGAAGAAGATCGTCATCAAGGCCGACCGCTACGAGCACTGGACCAAGGTCGGCGCGAAGCCGTCCGAGACCGTCTCCACCCTCGTGAAGTCCGCCGCGAAGGCCGCGAAGGCGGCCGCGAAGTAAGACCCGCGATGAAAGAGTTGACGCTCTTCGTCGTCAAGAAGCTCGTGGACAAGCCCGAGGCGGTCTCGGTCGAGGAGTCGATGGACGGCGACGTCGCCGTCCTGAAGCTCCTCTGCGACGAGGCCGACAAGGGCAAGGTCATCGGCAAGCAGGGCAAGGTCATCAAGGCGATCCGCGCCGTCGTCGGCGTGGCCGCGCAGAAGGCCGGCCGCCGCGTGGCCGTCGAGATCGACTAGATGCGGATCGACTTCGTGACGCTGTTCCCCGACATGTTCGCGCCGGTGATGGACGCGAGCATCCTCGGCCGCGCCCGGGACAAGGGCCTGGTCGAGTGGGGCTGCGTCAATCCGCGCGACTTCTCCGAGGACAAGCACCGCAAGGTGGACGACCGCCCGTTCGGCGGCGGCCCCGGCATGGTGATGATGGTGGAGCCCCTCGAGAAGGCCGTCGCGAGCGTGCGCAAGAAGGGCTCGAAGGTGATCTTCCTCACGCCGCAGGGCGAGAGGTTCGACGACAAGAAGGCGTCCGCGCTGACCAAGGAGGAGCACCTGGTGCTCGTCTGCGGCCATTACGAGGGCGTCGACGAGCGCGCGCTGGAGCTGTTCGACGAGGAGCTTTCCGTCGGGGACTACGTCCTCACCGGCGGCGAGCTCCCGGCGATGGTGGTGGCGGACGCGGTGGTCCGCAAGCTGCCCGGCGTGCTGAAGAAGGAGGACGCGGCCGAGAGCGAGTCGTTCGCGACCGGCCTGCTCGATTTCCCGCAGTACACGCGTCCGCGCGTCTGGCGCGGGCGCGAGGTCCCGGAGGTCCTTTTCTCCGGAGACCACGAGAAGATCGCGGAGTGGCGCCGCAAGGCCGCCGCCGCCGCGACGAAGCGAAAGCGACCCGATCTGCTGTCTCGGGCGTAAGTCAAGAAGAAGTCCAGGAGAAACGTATGATGGTGGCGATGGAAGAGAAGAAGTCCGCGTCGAAGGTCCCGAATTTCCGGCCGGGCGACACGGTGAAGATCCACATGAAGGTCAAGGAAGGCGACTCCGAGCGCATCCAGGTCTTCGAGGGCACCGTGATCTCCCGCCGCGGCCGTGGAGCCAGCGAGACCTACACGGTCCGCAAGATCTCCTTCGGCGTCGGCGTCGAGCGCACGTTCCCGATGAACACGCCTCACGTGGACAAGATCGAGCTCGTGCGCTCCGGCAAGGTGCGCCGCGCCCGCCTGTACTACCTGCGCGGCCTGACCGGCAAGGCGGCCCGCCTGGACGAGCGCGAGACCGGCGAGACCGCCGCTCCCGCCGCCGAGGCGAAGGCCGAGAAGCCCGCCAAGGCGGAGAAGCCCGTCGCCCCGAAGAAGGGCGAGGGCGCCCCGGCCGTCGCCAAGTAAGTCCCCTTGGACGGCCGGCGCTTCGACGCTGACGCGAGGCGGCGCGCCCCCGGCGCGCGTCTCGTCGGCGTGGACGAAGCCGGCCGCGGCCCCCTCGCGGGGCCGGTGGTCGTCGCCGCGGTGTCTTTGCCGGAGGAGCCTTCGGCCGAGCTGAGCGCGGCGCGCGATTCCAAGACGATGACCCCGAAGAGCCGGGAACGGCTCTTCGGGGTCGTTCGCTGCCAGGCGGAGGCCGTGTCGGTCGCCTGGGCGCACCCTCCGGCGATCGACCGCGACAACATCCTGGCCGCGACCTTGGCCGCGATGGGGCGCGCGGCGAGGCGCGTCGCCGCGAAGACGGGAGGCGGGCCGGTGCTCGTCCTCGTCGACGGGCCGCGGGCGATCCGCGGCTTCGAGCTCCCTCAGGAGACGGTGGTCGACGGCGACGCCAAGTCGTTGTCGATCGCGTGCGCCAGCATCGTGGCGAAAGTGGCACGCGATCGCTGGATGGCCCGCTTGGACCGTCGTCGCCCCGGTTACGGGTTCGCCATCCACAAGGGTTACGGCACAAAACGTCACTTGGACGCGTTGGATAAGCTCGGCCCGTGCGATGCGCACCGTCGTTCGTACGCGCCGGTGCGGAAACGAATGCTGGAGCGCGCGGCGTGAGCCATCTGGAGACGGGGCAGAACGCCGAACGGCTCGCGGCCGCGTTCCTGCAGGCCAAAGGGATGCGCGTCCTCGAGGCTAATTTCCGCGCGAAGGTCGGAGAGATCGACATCGTCGCCCAGGACGAGGACGAGGTCGTGTTCGTCGAGGTCCGCGCCCGCGCGACGAAGGAGTTCGGCGGCGCGGCGGCCTCCGTGGTCCCCGCCAAGCGCCGCAAGCTGATCAAGGCCGCGAAGCTGTGGCTGCAGGCGCGCGGCTGGGAAGGGCCGTGCCGCTTCGACGTGGTCGCGGTGGACGCGGGCCGCCTCGAGCATCTGCCCGCCGCCTTCGACGCCGACGGAGCCCCGCTGTGAGCGACGGGACCGAGCTCGTCCCGGAAGTCCTGCCCGACGACAAGCCCCAGTCGGTCTGGGAGCACGTCGGCGAGCTGCGCGAGCGCCTGGTGCGCTCGATGCTGGCGGTGCTGCTCGCCTCGATGGCGACCTACGTCCTGCGCTTCCGGCTGTGGGCGCTGGCGACCCGTCCGCTGACGATGGGCCTCTCCTCCCGGCTCGCGCTGGGCGCGCAGCCGTTCGCCTACACCGACCTCGCCGAGCCGTTCATGGCGATGGTCACGCTCTCGTTCTGGACCGCGGTCTTCCTCGTCTCGCCGTACGTGTTCTACCAGGTCTGGGCGTTCGTGAGGCCGGCGCTGCGCGCGCGCGAGCGGGGCATGGCGACGACGTTCGTCGTCGTGACGAGCGGCTGCTTCATCCTGGGCGCGCTGTTCGCCTACTTCTACATGTTCGGCACGCTCGCGAGCCTGCTGATGGAGGAGGCGGTGAAGGCGGGCCTGCGTCCGATGCTGAAGCCGACCGAGTACCTGAACCTGTTCCTGTACACCGTCGTGGGCTCGGGCGTCGCGTTCGAGGCGCCGGTGCTGTTCTACTTCCTGGCGCGCTTCGGGATGGCGAACTCGCGCGCGATGCTCAAGTACTGGCGCGAGGCCACGGTCGCGATCATGTTCGTCTCCGGCTTCTGCACGCCGGGCGACGTGGTCGCCACGATGATCGTGTTCGGCGTGGTCCTGTCGCTGCTGTACTACGTCTCGGTGCTGGTCGTGTGGCTGGTCGAGCGCTCGACCGGCTACGTGCCGCCCCCCGTCTACGACGACGGCCCCGAAGGCGAGTAGCGCCCCGCCGGCGCGGCGGTCCTAGTCCTCGCCCTGGTCCTTGGTGAAGGCGAGCTTGCCGTCGTACTCGGACAGCTTCTCGACGTGGACCCAGGGCGCGCAGCCGGTCACGCGGGTCAGGACCTCCATGATGGTCGAGTCCTTCACGGGCTCGCCCGGGCGCGACGACTGGAAGCGCAGGCGCAGGCAGTCGGACGGGTCGGCGTCGATGCCGAGCTGGTTCGGGTACACCTTCGCGCCGCGGTTGGAGATCTGCTTGAGGCGCACGCCCAGGCCGTCGATCGCGTTCTCGACGAGCGGCCCCAGCTTCTCGGGCGCCTCGACGCTCTCGACGAACACGTCCACGCCCATCACGCGGCGGCGGTCCGCCTTCACGAAGTCGGGGACCTTGGACACGCTCGGCATCTTCAGGCGCTTGTACTCGCGCTTCGGGTAGGACTTCGGCGCGCGGCCCAGGTTGGCGACGATCTCCTTGGTGAACGCCTTGGTGCCCA
>JACQBB010000407.1 GCA_016194625.1 Elusimicrobiota bacterium
GGAGGACAGCGACGCCTGGGTGCGCGCGCAGGCCGCCGGCCTGTCGGGCGACGCGCGCGTCAAGGACTGGCTGAAGGGCGCGAACCTGCTGCAGCGCTGGGCGGCGGCGGTGAACATGGTCTCCCGCGGCGGCGTTCCGCAGGACGCGCTGTCGTTCCTGCGCCCGCGCCGGAAGTTCGTCCCGATCGAGGAGGACGGCCGTTTTTTCCTCGACCCCAAGAGCTACGCGCGCTACGACGCGGTCGCCGACGCGTTCGCCTCGCTCGACGCCAAGGCCGCCGGCGAGTTCTTCGCCGCGGCGCGGCCGCTGATCGACGCGGCCTGGGCCGGCCTGGGCGAGGGCCGCGGCGGCGTCCTGGACGGCGTCGCGCGCGCCGCGCGCGAGCTGCTGGCCGCGCCGGCGCTGCCCGACCGCGCCGAGCTGCGGCCGTCGGAGAAGGGCATCGTCTTCCAGTTCGTCGACGACGCGCTCGAGCGCCGCAGCCCGGCGCAGAAGCAGCTGATGCGCATGGGCCCGCGCAACCAGCGCAAGATCCAGGCCGCGGCGCGCGCGCTGGCGCTGGCCGCCGGCGTCCCCGCGGAGAAGCTCCGGTGATCCGCCGCCCGCTGGGCCGCTCGGGGCTGAGCGTCGCGCCGCTGGCGTTCGGCGGCAACGTGTTCGGCTGGACCGCCGACGAGCCGACCTCGTTCCGCCTGCTCGACGCGTTCGTCGACGCCGGCTTCGACCTGGTGGACACCGCCGACGTGTACTCGTACTGGGTGCCGGGCAACAAGGGCGGCGAGTCGGAGTCCATCATCGGCCGCTGGCTGGCCAAGACCGGCAAGCGCGCGCGGATCGTCCTGGCGACGAAGGTCGGCATGGCGATGGGCGAGGGCGGCCCCAAGGGCCTGTCGCGCGCGCGCGTCGTCGCGGCCGTCGAGGACTCCCTGCGCCGCCTGCAGACCGACCATATCGACCTGTACCAGTCGCACGTCGACGACGAGGCGACGCCGCTGGCCGAGACGCTGGAGGCCTACGCGGCGCTGGTGAAGGCGGGCAAGGTCCGCGCGATCGGCGCGTCGAACCTGTGCGCGGGGCGCCTGCGCGAGGCGCACGGCGTTTCCGAGACGCGCGGCCTGCCGCGCTACGAGGTCGTCCAGCCCTGGTACAACCTGCTCGACCGCTTCGAGTTCGAGGCCGAGCTGGCGCCGCTGTGCCGCGAGCGCGGCGTCGGCGTGATCCCGTACTTCCCGCTGGCGTCGGGCTTCCTGACCGGCAAGTACCGCTCCGCCGCCGACTTCGCGGGGCGCCCGCGCGCCGAGCGCCTGGCGCGCTACGACGACGCGCGCGGCTGGCGCGTGCTGGAGGCCCTGCGCGCCGTCGCCGCCGAGGCCGGCGCGACCCCCGCGCAGGCCGCGCTGGCCTGGCTGCTCGCCAAGAAGGCCGTCACCGCGCCGATCGCGAGCGCGACCAGCGTCGAGCAGCTCGAGGAGCTGTTCGGGGCCGTGCGCCTCGTCCTGAGCCCGGCCGCGCTCGCGCGTCTCGACGCGGCGTCGTCCGAACTCCGTAAATAAGACACGCCGGGGGCCTTGACCGGGGACGCGGGACGGTTACAATGACGCCAGGATGTGCTCCGCCCTGCTCGCCGTCCTCCTGGCCGCCGCCGCGTCCGCCCCGGCCCGCGCCGCCGATTCCCGCGTCGAGGAGTCCACGCAGTACCAGCGCGTGGTCGTGCGCCCGGGCGACACGCTGTGGGCCATCGCCCACGCCTGGCTCAAGGACCCGGCGAAGTGGGACGAGATCCTCAAGCACAACGCTCTTCCCACCGCCGACCCGACCGTCGCCCTGCCCGGGATGACGCTGAAGGTCCCGGTGCGGCTGATCAAGACCTCGCTGCGCGCGGCGCACGTGGTGTTCCAGGTCAACAAGGTGCTGTACCGCCGGCGCGACCGTCCGGACTGGAAGGACTCGACGCTCTCGATGGAGGTGTTCCAGGGCGACACCCTGCGCACGCTCGACGAGTCGAGGGCGCGCGTGCGCTTCCTCAACAAGGAGCTGCTGAACCTGGACGCGAACTCGATGGCGACGATCAAGCCCGTCGCCGACCCGGACGCGGACGTGGAGCTGAAGTCCGGCTCGGTGGTCGCCGGGCGCGCGCGCGTCGTCACCGCGACCGCGCGCGTGACGCCGCGCACGAAGGACACGCGCTACACCGCGAGCGTGGCGCCCGACATGACGACGAGGGTCGAGGTGCTCAAGGGCGCGGCAGCCGTCGCCGCCCACGGCAAGGAGGTCGTCGTGCCCGCCGGCATGGGCACGCTCGTGCCTCCCGGCGCCGAGCCGGGCAAGCCCGTCCCGATCGACGACATGATCGAGCTCGAGGAGCGCGTGCAGGAGTTCGACTCCGCGGCCGAGGCCGGCGGAGGGATCGCCGCCGTGCCGCGCCGTCCTCCGCCTCCGCCGCAGCCCGAGGCCGACGCCGAGTCCCTGCGCGCCGACATCCACGTGCTCCAGATCGGCCAGCCGATCCAGGGCTTCCACGTGGTCGCCGCGCGCGACCGCGACTTCCGCCAGGTGGTCTTCGACCGGCATTACGAGGTCGGCGAGGCGTTCGTCCCGACGACGACGGGGCTGGCGGCCGGCGCCTACTGGTGGCGCGTGTCCGCGATCGACCTGCTCGGCGCCGAGGGCCGCTTCCGCGAGCCGCGCTACTGCACCGTCGGGATCAGGGAGGAGCCGGAGAACCCGCAGCTGACGCGCCTGCTCGAGCTGACCTCGCCGGAGGAGAACGCCGAGGTCGGCGAGACCGTGCGCGTCGCCGGCATCCTGCGCGACGGCCGCATCCACCTGGAGATCAACGGCGTGCCGGTGAAGCCCGACGAGAACGGCGAGTTCACCTTGATGCTGCGCACCACCGTCGGCGGCAACGCCGTCCACGTGGTCCTGTCCGACGACAAGGGCAACTCGGCGCACATCTCGCGCCACGTGACCCGCCTGTAGCCGCGCCGGGGGCTTGACGCCGCGCCGGGCCCGATTACAATAACGACATGGACGCGCCCCTCGCGCGGATCGCCGCCTTCGCCGCGCTCCTGCTCGCCGCCCCCGACGCCGGAGCCCGCGGCCGCGGCTACTCGGTGGAGGCCGCGGCGGGCGCGGGCTCCGGCTCCAGCGTCCAGACCGGCTACGACTCGCATCCCTATCATCCCTTCCGCGATTTCGGGAAGACGGCGGGCGGCGGCGGGCCGGAGGTCGTCAACCGGCCGACCGGAGACCAGGACTCCGGCGACACCGCCCGGCATCCGGAGCGCAACGGCATCGACCCGCGGGCGACCGTCGAGTGGGTGAAGCCGGAGGCGTCCCCGGAGGCCCCGAAGGCGGAGCCGAAGGACGAGCCGGCCCCGAGGGAGGTCTCGGCCGCCGACGCCGCCGCGAACTTCCCGGCGCTGGTGGAGACCTTCTTCCGCAAGGAGGGGGACGACGGCGTCTGGACCTTCGCCGACGGGAAGGCGGCGCGGAGGTTCGTCCTGGTCTCGGCCGAGGTCAAGCGCCTGCGGAAGGTCGGCCCGGGGGTCTTCGCCGGCCCGGCGCTGCTGCGCGAGCTCTCCACGCGCAAGCCGGTCGTCGCCGAGGTCGTCGCCGACTACTCGAAGGCCGAGTGGACGGTGGTCTCGGTCCGGCCCGCCGCCGCGCCCGCGGCGAAGAAGGCCTCCGCTCAGAGATAGACGCGGGGGAGGTGGCGCGCCGCGGTGCGGCGCACCGGCAGGGCGACCGCGTCGCCGACCCGGACGTCGGGCGCGTCGGTGGCGTCCACCAGCACGTGGGCGATGCCGCAGCGCCCGACGAACGGCAGGCGCACGCCGCGGCGCATGCCCCAGTACTCGAAGCCCGCGCCGAAGCCGATCAGGCGCTCGGCGGGCTCCATCGTCAGGCCGTCGGCGTAGCCGACCGGGAGCGTGGCCACGCGCATCCGGCGCGGCGCCAGGTACTCGCTGGCGTAGCCGATCGACTGGCCCTTGCGCACCTCGCGCAAGGACAGGATGCGGGCGCAGAAGCGCCACGCGTTTTTCAGCGGCGCCGCGCGGCCCGACGGGTTGATCCCGTAGAGCAGGTTGCCCACGCAGGCCATGTCGAAGCGGTGGTGCGGGAAGTCCATGAA
>JACQBB010000408.1 GCA_016194625.1 Elusimicrobiota bacterium
ACGCTGGCGCAGGAGAAGGGGAGGGGCTTCTACTTGACGAGCGGGATGGACGGCTGTCTCTACCTGTTCCTTCCCTCCCAGTGGGAGAAGATGCTCGCCGACGATCTGAAGATGTTCTCGATGCCCGACAAGGAGGCCGAGCGCGCGTTCAAGCGCAAGTTCTTCTCCGAGGCCGTCGAGGTGGAGCCGGACGCGCAGGGTCGCGTGCTGGTCCCGCAGTATCTCAAGGAACACGCCGGTCTGAAGGACTCGGTCCTCGTGCAGGGCGCGGGCAACCGCGCCGAGGTCTGGGACGCGAAGCGCTGGGCGGACTACGAAAGGAAGACGGTCTCGCCCGCGTATAAGAAGATCGGGAAGAGCCTGGAGATATGATCTTGACGGACGAGAGACGCTACACGCACGAGCCGGTCCTGCTCGCGGAGGTGCTCGAGCGGCTCGTTACCGACCGGGGGGGGCTCTACCTCGACGCGACTCTGGGGTTGGGCGGCCACTCGGAAGCCATCCTCCGCGCGATTTCGGCTCAGGGAAAGGTACTTGGTCTCGATGCGGATCCGGAAGCGCTCGCTGAAGCCGGTCACCGGCTCGGAGCCTACGGCGGAAATTTCCGCTCGGTCCGCACGAACTTCCGTTCCCTGAGCTCGGCTTTGGAGAAGGAAGGGTTCTTCCCGCTGTCCGGCGCGCTGTTCGACCTGGGCGTCTCTTCGCTCCAGCTCGACAAGCCGTCGCGCGGGTTCTCCTTCCGGCACGAAGGCCCGCTGGACATGCGCCTGGGGCCCGACAACGCGCTGACCGCGGAGCAGATCGTCAACCGCTGGCCGGCCGAGCAGATCGCGATGCTGTTGACGGAGTTCGGCGAGGAGCCGGACGCGGAGAGGATCGCGCGGGCCATCGTGGCCGCGCGCGCCCGCAAGCCCTTGACGACGACCTCGGAGCTGGCGGCCGTCGTCGAGGCCGTGGTGCCGCGCACCGGCCATCACCCGGCGACGCGCACCTTCCAGGCGCTGCGCATCGCGGTGAACCAGGAGCTGGAGAGCCTGACGCGCGGGCTCGAGTCGGTCGTGCCCTATCTGAAGACGGGCGGGCGGTTGTGCGTGATCACCTTCCACTCGCTCGAGGACCGCATCGTCAAGAACGTCTTCGCGTCGCTCGTCGCGCAGGGGAAGTGCGCCTACCTCGGGAAAGGGGACGCCAAGTCGCCGATCGTCCCGACCGAGGAGGAGTGCGAGAAGAACCCGCGCGCGCGCAGCGCCAAGCTCCGGGTCGTCGAAAAGAAGTAAGGGGGTACACACGAACATGAAAACTGACTTCGTGGGCGGTTCGAGCGCGGCGACGGCGATGCTGACGAAGCTCGACACGACGGTCGCTTTCCTCGTGGACCGCAAGCAGGCCGTCGACCTCGCTCCGGCGGGACGGCAGGCCGGGTCCGCGTACGTGTGGCGGCGCATCTTCCTCAAGGGGAGGGAGCGCCGGCCCTAGGCCGTTTTGCCGGCTCCCCTTTCTCGGCGGAGGGGGGACCGGCTCGTTCTGGCGGGCGCCGTTCGGCGCGGCGCTCGCCGCAGATAAGGCGTCTCTTCTTCTCGGCGGGAAGAGACGCCCGTTTTGGAAGTCTGGAGTTCTGGCCGGAGTCCCTTCTCGGCGGGGGGCTCCGGCCGCTGGATCGGCGGCTCCTTCTCGGCGGGGAGCCGCCCCGGTTTCGGCGGGCGCTCTCTCGGCGGAGCGTCCGCCGTCGATAAAGGGCGTCTCCCTCTCGGCGGGGAGACGCCCCGATTTGGAAGGAGACTGAAGGGATTGCTATGATGCGTGCGCGCATGGGACTGGGAGCGGGGTCGGCGGCGCGGTTCGCGGGGGCGGGAGCCCTCGTCCTGTTCCTGTGCTGGCAGCACGTGCAGGCCGTCCGCCTCGGCTACCGCGTCGAGGCCGCGCGCAAGGAAGCGGCCGCGCGCCACGGCCGCGTGGCCGCGCTGCGCATGGACCTGGAGGCCCGCCTCTCGCCGGAGCAGGTCGCCGTCCGCGCCGGCCGGCTCGGCCTGGTCCCCGCCGGCCCCGACGCCCTGCGCCGCCTGCCGGAGGGCGCGTCGCGCCCGACCGGGAGCGCGCTCGCGCGCCTGTGGAGCCGCCGCCTCGTCCCGTTCGTGGCCGCCTCCCGCAGCTGAGGCGCCCATGGACCCGGGCCTCCGCCTGACCGTCGCCGCCGGTCTCTCCCTCTTGCCCCTGCCCGTGCTCGGCCTGCGCCTGGCCGACCTGCAGGTCCTGCGCCACGGCGCCCTGCAGTCCCGCGCCGCCAGCGAGTTCGCGCGCGTGGCCGAGGAGGCCGCGCCGCGCGCCGACATCCTCGACCGCGAGGGCCGCGTGCTCGCGCGCTCGGTGCCGACCTGGTCGTGCTTCGCCGACAAGGCGATGGTCAAGGACGTCCCCGCGTTCGCCGCGAAGGCCGCGCCCGCGCTGAAGCTGACCCCGCGCGAGGTCGAGGCGAAGGTGCGCGCCGGCGGCCGCTTCGCCTGGCTCAAGACCGGGATGACCGCCGAGGAGGCCGAGGCGGCCAAGCAGGCGCGCGTCGACGGCATCGGCCTGGTCCCGCTGCAGCAGCGCGCGTACCCCAACGGCGACCTGGCGCGCGGCGTCCTCGGCCTGGTCGGGTCCGAAGGCAAGGGCCTGGCGGGCGCGGAGCTCACCCTCGAGAAGCGCCTGCGCGGCGCGCCGCGGCGCTTCGAGCTGATCCGCGACGGCGCCGGCCACTTCATCTACAAGAGCCTCTCCGACGACGGGCATACCCCCGACCCGGTCAAGCTGACCATCGACCGCAACGTGCAGTACATCGCCGAGGAGGCCCTGCGCGAGGCCGCCGCCCAGCACGCGTTCAAGAGCGGCTTCGTCGCCGTCCAGGACCCGCGCGACGGCGAGGTCCTGGCGATGGCCTCGTGGCCGCCGACGCCGCTCAAGAACCCGCTCGTCCAGGACGCCTACGAGCCCGGCTCGACCTTCAAGGTCGTCACCGCGCTGGCCGCGCTCGAGGACTCGCTGGTCCGGCCCGACGACACCTTCGACGGCGAGCGCGGCCGCTACGAGATCACGCCCGGCGTGTTCATCACCGACCACGAGGGCGAGGGCCCGATGACGCTGGCGCAGGTCCTGGAGAAGTCCTCGAACATCGGCATCTCGAAGGTCGTGGCCCGCGTCGGAGCGCAGCGCTTCTACCGGATGGCGCGCGCGTTCGGCTTCGGCGCGAAGACCGGCGTGACCCTGCCCGGCGAGACCGCGGGAGAGCTCAAGCCGATCGCCGAGCTGACGAAGGTCGGCCTGGCGTCGTCGTCCTACGGCTACAACCTGCAGGTCTCCGCGCTGCAGGCGGTCGGCGCCTACTCCGCGATCGCCAACGGCGGCACGCTGTGGGAGCCCAAGCTCTTCCTCGACGGACAGGCCCCGGTGAAGGTCCGCCGCGTCGCCTCCGAGCGCGCCGTGCGCCAGCTCGCCGACATGCTGGAGGGCGTCGTCGACCGCGGCACCGGCCTGCCCGCGCGCATCCCCGGCTACCGCGTCGCGGGCAAGACCGGCACCGCGCACAAGGTGGACCCCGTCACGCACAAGTACTCGCCGACCTCCTACACCGCCTCGTTCGCCGGCTACCTGCCCGCCTCCGAGCCGCGCTGGACCATCCTGGTCATCCTGAACGACCCGAAGGGCGCGTACTACGGCGGCCTGACGGCGGCCCCGATCTTCGCGAAGGTCGGCAAGCGCCTGCTGGTCCTCGACGGAGTGCCGCCCGACCGCCCGGTCGATCCCGCGCTCGCGACCGCGCGGAGGTGAGATGACCCTCGCCGCGCTTCTGCGCGCGTGCCCGCCGCGGCGCGCGACGGGCCGCGTGGACGTCGCCGTGACGGGGCTGACCCACGATTCGCGGGAGGTCGCTCCCGGCGACCTGTTCTTCGCGCTCCCGGGCTCCAGGACCGACGGCAACCGCCACGCGCGCGAGGCGCTGGCCAAGGGCGCCGTCGCCGTCGTCAGCGAGCTGGAGCCGCCGCCGCCGCCGGCGACCGTCGCCGGCGCCTGGGTCCAGGTCGACGACGCCGCCGAGGCGATGGGCCGCTGCGCCGACGCGTTCTTCGCGCACCCGTCGGGCGCGCTGACCGTCGTCGGCGTCACCGGCACCAACGGCAAGACCACCACGACCTATCTCCTGGAAGCCGCCGTCGCCGCGCTCGGCGGCAAGCCGGCGGTGGCCGGCACCATCGAGTACCGCCTCGCCGGCGAGTGGACCGTGAAGGCGGTCAACACCACGCCGATCTCGCTGGAGCTGACGCGCCTGCTGGCGCGCTTCCGCGACGGGGGGGCCACCCACGCGCTGATGGAGGTCTCGTCGCACGCGCTCGCGCAGAAGCGCGTGGAGACCGTGGACTTCGACGCCGCGGTGTTCCTGAACCTGACGCGCGACCACCTCGACTTCCACAAGACGGTCGACGCCTACTTCGACGCCAAGGCCCGCCTGTTCGACCTCCTCGCCCGCGCCGACAACCGCAAGCCCGTGAAGGTCGCCGCCCTGAACTACGACGACCCGCGCGCTCACCTGCTGAAGAAGCGCGCCGTCGGCTGCCGGACGGTCGCGTTCGGCCTGAGCGAGACGGCCCATGACCTGCGCGGGACCATCCGTTCGGCGGACCTGAACGGGTCGAAGTTCTCCCTCGAATGGGAGGGCCGCCGCTACGAGGGCGCGGTGCGCCTTCCCGGCCCGCACAACGTCTCGAACGCGCTGGCGGCCGCCGCTGCGCTGCTGGGCCTGGACGGCTCTCCCGACAAGATCCTCGCCGGCATCGCCTCGCTGCCCGCCGTCCCCGGCCGCCTGGAGCCCGTCGTCGAAGGCCAGGACTTCCACGTCTTCGTCGACTTCGCGCACACCGACTCGGCCCTGGCGACGGTCCTCGCGCTCATCAAGACCCTGCCCCACGGACGCGTCATCACCGTCTTCGGCTGCGGCGGCGACCGCGACAAGACCAAGCGCGGACCGATGGGCGTGGCCGCCTGCCGCGCCAGCGACTCGGTGATCGTGACCAGCGACAACCCGCGCTCCGAGGACCCCTTCGCGATCCTGGCCGACGTGGAGGCCGGGGTTCGCGCGGCCGGGCTCCAAAATTATAGACTCGTTCCCGACCGCGGGGAGGCCATCGCCGCCGCGGTCGCGGAGGCCCGGGCCGGCGACGTCGTGCTGATCGCCGGCAAGGGCCACGAGGACCACCAGATCCTCCGCGACCGCACGGTGCCTTTCGACGACCGGGAATCGGCCCGGGCCGCCCTGCGTTCCTTGAGATGAAGCTCGATCTGACCTGGGGAGAGCTCGCGCGCGCCGCGGGCGGACGCCTCACGCGCGGCGACGGCGCCGCGCGCGTGGACTCCGTGTCGACGGACACGCGCAAGCTCGCGCCCGGAGAGTGCCTGTGGGCGCTCAAGGGCGAGCGCTTCGACGCGCACGACCTCCTCGACCAGGCGCTGGCCGAGAAGGCCGGCGGCTGGGTCGTCGCGCGCGGCCGTCTGCCCGCGAAGGGCCCCAAGCCCGCGCACCTGGTCGTCGTCCCCGACACGCTGAAGGCCCTGCAGGCCCTGGCCCACCACCACCGCGCCCGCTTCGACATCCCCGTCGCCGGCATCGTCGGCTCCAACGGCAAGACGACCACCAAGGAGATGCTGAAGTCCATCTGCGGCCTGGTCGGCCCGACGTGCGCGACGCCCGGCAACTGGAACAACGAGGTCGGCGTCCCGCTGTCCCTGCTCGAGCTGAACGCCGACCACCGCTACGGCGTGTTCGAGCTGGCCGCCTGCCGCAAGGGCGAGATCGCCGAGCTGTCGCGCATCGTGCGCCCGACCGTCGCCGTGCTGACCAACATCGGCCCCGACCATCTGGAGACCTTCGGCACCATCGAGACCACCTTCCAGACGAACTCCGAGATCGTCGAGTTCCTGCCCGAGGAGGGCGTCGCCGTCATCAACGCCGACGACCCCTGGCTGTCCGCGCTCGAGCAGCGCCTGGGCGCGCGCGCGGTCACCTACGGCGCCGGCCCGCGCTGCCGCGTGCGCCTGGACGGCCCCGACGCCCTCATCGTGGACCGCCACCGCCTGGAGATCGAGCTCAAGAGCTACGGCGCCTACTCGCGCTACAACGCCGCCGCCGCGGCCGCCGCCGCGATGGCCATGGGCATCGACGCCGACACCATCCGCCGCGGCCTGGAGGCCCACCGCCCCGGCATGCTGCGCCAGGAGCCCCTGCCGCACGCCAGCGGCGCGGCTCTGGTGATGGACGCCTACAACGCCAATCCGGCGTCCATGAGGGCGTCGATCGAGGCGTTCTTGGAGGAATTCGGGTCCCGGAGGAAGACGTTGATCCTGGGCGACATGAAGGAACTCGGCCCCGACTCCGGCCGCTTCCACCGCGAGTTGGGGGAGTGGCTGTCCACGCTGGACCTCAAGTCCGTTTTCCTGGTCGGACCGGAAATGAAGCCCGCCGCCGAAGCGCTGACCACTTCCAAGCCCAAGTTCCCGTTCGAGTACGCCGCGTCCGACCCGAAGCCGTTCGCCGCGATGCTCAAAGGTAAGCTGACCAAAGACGACGCGGTACTGTTCAAGGCGTCCCGGGCGATGAAGCTCGAGGAACTCGCCAAGGCCCTCTGATGCTCTACCACCTCTACCTGCTGCGCGACTCCTTCCGCCCGTTCAACGTGTTCCAGTACATCACCTTCCGGGCGGGGGGCGCGGCGGTCACCTCGCTGCTGCTGTGCCTGCTCGTGGGCCCGTCGCTGATCCGCGCGCTGCGCGCCAAGAAGGTCGGCCAGGTCCAGCGCACCGACGGCCCGCAGTCGCACCTGTCCAAGCACGGCACGCCCACGATGGGCGGCGCGCTGATCTTCCTGTCCGTGGTCCTCTCGACCGTGCTGTGGATGCGCCCGGACAACCGCTTCACCTGGCTGCTGGTCGCCGTCACGATCTGCCTGACCGCCGTCGGCTTCTGGGACGACTACCTGAAGCTCATCAAGAAGAACCCGAAGGGCGCGCCGTCGCGCGTGAAGTTCCTGGTGCAGGCCGCCGTCGGCCTGGGCGTGGTCGCCTACCTGGCGGTGCGCCCGCCGAACGGCTCGTTCTCGACGATGCTGAACGTCCCCTACGGCAAGGAGCTGTTCATCGAGGCCGGCGCGCTGTACTACATCATGGCGGTGCTGATGATCGTCGGCTCGTCGAACGCGGTGAACCTGACCGACGGCCTGGACGGCCTGGCGGCGGGCTCGGTCATCTTCTGCGCGCTCGCCTACGCGGTGTTCGCCTACGTGGCCGGCAACGTGAAGTTCGCCTACTACCTGCGCGTCGTCCACGTGGACGGCGCCGGCGAGATCGCGGTGTACCTCGCCGCCCTCATCGGCTCCATGCTCGGCTTCCTGTGGTTCAACTCCTACCCGGCCGAGATCTTCATGGGCGACACCGGCTCTTTGTTCCTGGGCGGCGTCATCGCGGTGGTGGCGATGTGCGTCAAGGCCGAGCTGATCCTGCCGATCGTCGGCGGCGTGTTCGTGCTGGAGACGCTCTCGGTCATCCTGCAGATGGCCAGCTTCAAATTGCGCGGCGGCAAGCGCGTGTTCCGCATGGCCCCGATCCACCACCACTTCGAGCTGGGCGGCATCGCCGAGCCGAAGGTCACGGTCCGCTTCTGGATCGTCTCCATCGTGCTGATGCTGGCCGCGCTGGCCTCGCTGAAGCTCCGCTGATATGGCCGCGCCCTTCGACCCCAAGAAGTTCCGCAAGAAGTACGCGGGGGTCCTCGGCCTCGGCAAGTCCGGCCAGTCGGTCGCCAAGCTGCTCGTGAAGAAGGGCTTCCGCGTGCTCGGCTCCGACGCGCGCCCGCGCGCCGAGGTCAACAAGGGCTTCAAGGGCCGCCCCGCGAAGGTCAGCGTCGAGGGCGGGGGGCATTCCGACCGCCTGCTCGACTGCGCGTTCGTCGTGAAAAGCCCGGGGCTGAAGCCCGACCTGCCCATCCTCAAGAAGCTCGCCGAGAAGGGCGTCCCGGTGTACTCGGAGCTCGAGGTCGCGCTCGCCTTCTCCAAGGCCAAGGGCGTGGTGGCGATCACCGGCACCAACGGCAAGTCCACGACCACCCAGCTGACCTACGAGATCTTCAAGGCCGGCCTGCCGCGCGGCCGCAAGGCGATCCTCGGCGGCAACATCGGCGTGCCGGTCTCGCTGGCGTTCCCGGCCTCCCGGCCCAAGGACACGCTCGTGCTGGAGGCGTCCAGCTACCAGCTCGAGGACTCGACCTCCTTCGACCCCCGCGCGTCCGCCATCCTGAACATCACCGCCGACCATCTCGACCACCACGGCACGATGGAGGCCTACGTCGCCGCCAAGGCCAAGGTCTTCCGCGCGCAGACGCCCGGCGACGCCTGCGTGTTCAACGCCGACGACCCGCTGGTGTACAAGCTCTCGCGCGAGTGCCCGTCGGAGAGGCTCTACTTCGGGACCAAGGCGCCGCACGTGCACGCGTGGGAGGAGAAGGGCAAGCTGATGTTCGACCTGCCCGGCTGGAAGAAGCCCGTCGCGCTGGTCCCGCCGAAGCTGCCCGGCCGCCACAACCTGGAGAACGCGATGGCCGCGGCCCTGCTCGGCTTCGCGCGCGGCATCAAGCCCGCCGCGGTCCAGAAGGCGTTCAAGGCCTTCAAGGGCGTGGAGCACCGTATCGAGGACTGCGGCGTCGTGAAGGGCGTGCGCTGCGTCAACGACTCCAAGGCGACCAACGTGGACTCGACCCTGGTCGCGCTGAAGGCCTTCGAGCCGGCCGGCAAGCGCCTCCTGCTGATCCTCGGCGGCCTGCACAAGGGCTCGCCGTACACGACGCTGAAGCCCTGGATCGAGAAGACCGTGAAGGGCATCCTCACCATCGGCGCGGCGTCGCGCCGCATCGAGGAGGACCTGTCCGGCGTCGTGCCGATCTTCCCGTGCGGGACGCTGGCCGTCGCGGTGGACGCCGCGCTGCGCGTCGCCGAGAAGGGGGACGTGCTGCTGCTGTCGCCCGCGTGCGCCTCGTTCGACCAGTTCCAGGACTTCGAGGACCGCGGCCGCCGGTTCAAGGCCCTGGTCAAGGCCGCGGCTCAGGCGCGATGAGGCCGTCCGCGCGGCGGCGCGCGCCCTTCGACTTCATCCTGCTCGCCGCGGCGCTCACGCTGACGGTGCTGGGCGTGGTCATGGTCTACTCGGCCTCCGTCATCTCCGCCGAGCAGACGATGGGCAAGCCGCTGTACTTCTTCGAGCGCCAGCTGGTCTGGGCGGCGATCTCGCTGGTCGCGATGGGCTGGTTCTCGCGCTTCGACTACAACCGCCTGCGCGAGTTCCTGGCCCCGATCTACGGCGTGACGGCGGCGATGCTGACGGCGGCGCTGTTCTTCCGGCCGATCGCGGGCGCGCGGCGCTGGATCCACCTGGGACCCGTCGGCATCCAGCCCGCCGAGTTCGCCAAGCTCACGTCCGTGCTGTTCCTGGCCTCGTACCTGGACCGCAAGCACAGCAAGCTCGGCTCGCCGGTCCACGGCCTGGCCATCCCGCTCGGCGTCGTCGGCGTCCTGCTCGTGCTCATCGGCAAGGAGCCCGACCTGGGCACTCCGTCGATGATGTTCGCCGCCGCGCTGCTCGTGCTGTTCGTCGCCGGCGCGAAGATGCGCTGGATCGGCGCCGCGATCCTGGCCGCGGTGCCCGTCGTCGTCGAGGAGCTGTGGCGCAAGCCCTACCGCCGCGCGCGCCTGATGACCTTCCTGCACCCGTTCGAGAACATCAAGGGCACCGGCTACCAGCTCGCGCAGGCCATCCTGGCGGTCGGCTCCGGGGGCTGGTTCGGCAAGGGCTTCGGCGCGTCCCAGCTCAAGCTCATGTACCTGCCCAAGCCGTACACCGACTTCATCTTCCCGGTGATCTGCGAGGAGCTGGGCCTGCTCGGCGCGTTCGGCGTGCTGGCGCTGTTCGCGACCGTGCTGGTGCGCGGCGTCCGCATCGCGCGCCAGGCGCCGAACCTGTTCGGGACCCTGCTCGCCTGCGGCATCACCTTCACGATCACCCTGCAGGCGTTCTTCAACGTGGCGATGGCCATCGGCCTGCTGCCGACGAAGGGCATCCCGCTGCCGTTCCTGTCCTTCGGCGGCTCGTCGCTGCTCTCCACGCTGATCGGCGTGGGCATCCTGCTCAACGTGTCGCGGCAGGCGCAGGAGGCCGCCGCGTGAGGCGCGTCGTTGTCGCGGCGGGAGGGACCGGCGGGCATTTCTATCCGGGACTCGTGACGGCCCTCGCGCTGAAAGCTCGCGGGTGGGAGCCGCTGATGGTCGTGCGCGCCGGCGACCCCGCGCTGGGCGAGCTCGAGCGCGCCGGCGTCCCGGCGCTCCCCGTGGACCTGCGCGGCCTCCCGCGCCGTCCGGGCCCGGAGCTCTTCACGTTCGCGGCGAAGCTGTTCGGCGGCCTGGGGACGCTGTCGCGCGCGCTGAAGGCCTTCCGGCCCGACCTCGCCGTCGGCATGGGCGGCTACCTGACCTTCCCGCTGGCCTGGGCCGCGCGCCGCCGCGGCGTGCCTTGCGCGGTGCACGAGTCGAACGCGGTCCTGGGCCTGGCCAACGCCGCCTCGGTCCGCCTCGGCGCGGCGCTGTTCTGGGGCCTGCCGCCCGCCGACCCGCGCGCGGAGGGGACCGTCGTCGGCACCCCGATCCGCCCGGCGCTGTGGGTCCGAACGCCCGCCGCCGCGGCGAGAGGCGCCCTCGGCCTGGACCCGGAGCGCGCGACCGTGCTCGCCTTCGGCGGCAGCCAGGGCGCGGCGGGACTCAACGCCGCCCTGCCCGCCGCGCTCAAGGCGCTGCCGGACGCGCAGGTGCTCCATCTCGCCGGCAAGGGCAAGGGCGGAGCCGCGCAGGCCGCCTACGCCGCCGCCGGCGTGCGCGCCGAGGTGCGCGAGTACCTGGAGGACATGGCCTCCGCGTACGGCGCCGCCGACCTCGTCGTGTGCCGCTCCGGCGCGAGCACCTTGGCCGAGCTGGCCGCCCAGCGCGCGCCCGCGGTGCTGGTGCCTTACCCGCACGCCGCCGCGGACCATCAGGACGCCAACGCGCGCGTGCTGGAGCGCGCCGGCGCGGCCGTGCGGCTGCCGGAGAGCGAGCTCGCGGCGCGCCTCGGCCCCGCTCTCAAGGATTTGCTAGATTACGACGCGGGCCCGGCCCGGCGCGAGGCGATGTCGGCCGCCTACGCCAAGCTCGGCCTGCCGCCGGCGGCCGCGACGACGGACGGCTTCGTCGCGGCCCTGGAGAGGATGGTCCCCCGATGAGACGCCCCAAGATCCTGGTCTGCAACGACGACGGCATCCACGGCCCCGGCCTGCCCGCGCTGATCGCCGCGATGCGCCGCATCGGCCGCGTGACGGTGTCGGTCCCGGAGCACGAGCGCTCCGCCGACAGCCACTCGCTGACCCTGCACAAGCCGATCCGCGTGCGCAAGACCGCGGAGTCGGTCTACACGCTCAACGGCTCGCCGGCCGACTGCGCGCGCTTCGGCGTGCTCGAGATCCTGAAGCAGAAGGTGGACCTGGTGGTCTCCGGCATCAACCGCGGCTACAACCTGGGAGAGGACGTGATCTACTCGGGCACCGTCGCCGCCGCGATGGAGGCGACCTTGCTCAAGATCCCGTCGATCGCGTTCTCCAGCAACCCGGAGGCGACCGACTACCGCCCGGCCGCGGCTTTCGCGCAGAAGATGGCCCGCCAGGTCCTGCGCCGCGGCCTGCCCGTCGGCGTCTGCCTGAACGTGAACTTCCCGTACCTCCACAAGGGCGCCTCGTTCAAGGGCGCGGTCCCGACCAAGCTCGGCCGCCGCATCTACGGCACCGACATCACGCGCCGCGCCGACCCGCGCGGCCTGGACTACTTCTGGCTGGCCGGACGCCAGGTCACCGGCGTCGACGAGCCGGGCACCGACGTGGCGGCCGTCTCGCGCGGCAAGGTCTCGGTGACGCCGCTCAAGATCGACAACACGGACCCGGCCATGCTCCAGGCGCTGACCGCATGGTCCTTGTAGCGGCGCTGTCCGCGGCCGCGACGCTCGCCTCCGCCTCGACCCCCGCCGTCTCGACCTCCGCCGCCGTCGCCGCGTCCACCGCGCCCGCCGAGGTCGAAGTCCTGCTCGTCGCCGTCGGCGACATCCGCCTGGACGGCCCCGTCGCCGAGGCCGCGCGCAAGGCCGGTCCGGCCGGCCCCGCCGCGGCGGTCAAGGACCTGCTCGCCGGCGACATCGTGTTCGGCAACCTGGAAGAGCCGCTGACGACGCGCGGCGCCAAGACGGTCAAGACCTGGAACTTCCGCGCCAGGCCCGCGCAGCTCAAGCTCCTCAAGACCGCGGGCTTCAACCTGCTCAACGTCGCCAACAACCACGTCTGGGACTACGGCCGCGAGGGCTTCGAGGACACGCTGAAGGCCCTCGAGAAAGGGGACTGGGACTTCGTCGGCGGCGGGCGCGACCGCGCGGCGGCCGAGCAGGTCCGCACCTTCGAGTACGAGGGCCTCATCGTCGGGTTCATCGGGCTGACGAGCACGCACCCGGAGGCCGCGTGGGCCGGGAAGTCGCGTCCCGGCGTCGCCTACAGCGACTTCGCGCGGATGGGGGAGATCGTCGGCCGCGCCAAGAAGGAGTGCGACGTGCTGGTCGTCAGCTTCCACGGCGGCACCGAGCTGGCCGAGGACCCCAACGAGATCCAGAAGGCGGTCGCGCGCGCCGCGATCGACGCCGGCGCGGACCTGTTCCTGGGCCACCATCCGCACGTGCTCCAGCCCGTCGAGGTGTACAAGGGCAAGCCGATCCTGTACAGCCTGGGCAACTTCCTGTTCGTCTCGCCGACGCCGACGACGCGCGCGAGCGTCGTCGCCCGGATCCGGCTGGGCCGCGACGGCGTCCGCGCGATCGACCTGACGCCGGTCGACACGAACTACGGCCGGCCGAAGCCCGCGCCTCCGGAGCTGGCCGCCGCGGCGAAGGCCGCGCTCGACCGGATGGGCGCGCTGACGGCCCGCCCCGACCTGGTCCGGTTCGCGGAGGCGCCCCGCCCATGAAGGCGCTCGACGGCCGCCCCGCGCGCGCCGCCGTGTCGGCGCTCGCCTACGTGGCCATCGCCCGCCTCTCGCTGGCGCTGGCGATCCCGCCGGGCTACTCGACGGTCGTGTGGCCGGCGGCCGGCGTCGCCTTCGCGCTCACCTGGCTGTGGGGCGCGGCGGCCCTGCCCGGCGTCCTGCTCGGCTCCTGCGCGGCCAACATGTGGATGACCTGGGACCGCGGGTTCGCCAGCCCCGCCACCGCGGCGCTCTCGCTGTGGATCGCCGCCGGGTCGACCGCGCAGGCCGCGGCCGCCGTCGCGCTGGTCCGCCGCGCCGCGCGCGGACGCGACCCGCTCGCCGACGAGCGGGACCTCGCCGTCTTCCTGGCCCTCGGCGGGCCCGTCGCCTGCCTGCTCGCCGCCAGCTGGGCGAGCGTCGGGATGAGCCTGTTCGGCGTCATCCGCGCCGCCGAGATCCCGTTCTCCTGGACGACGTGGTGGGTGGGGGACAGCATCGGCTCCGCCCTCGCGGCCCCGCTGCTCCTGCTCTGGACGCGGGCGGAGGCGCCGGCGCGCCGCCGCGCGCGGACGGCGGTCACCGCGGCGCTCGCGGCGACCGGGCTGACGATCACGATGGTGCAGACCTACGCGATCTCCGCCGAGGAGCGCCTGGCGCGCTCGCAGGCGGCGCAGAAGCTCGCGGACGTCTCGCTGACGCTGCGCGTGGGCATCGGCGGGCACATCGACGCCCTCCAGTCGGCCTCCGACCTGTTCGCCAGCCGCGAGCGCGTCACCCGCGCCGAGTTCGAGCGCTTCGCCCGCGGACTGCTCGACCGCCACCCGGGCATCCAGGCCGTCGAGTGGCGGCCGCGCGTGCCCGACGCCCGGCGCGCCGAGGTGGAGGCCGCCGCCCGGAGCGAGGGCCTGAGCGGGTTCCAGTTCATGGGCCTCGAGGAGGACGGCCGTCTGGCCCGCCGCGCGCGCGCGCCCGAGTACTTCCCGATCCTGTTCGCCGAGCCGCTGCGCGGCAACGAGCGCGCGCTCGGCCTGGACATCAACCGCCAGCAGCCCGAGGTCCACGAGGCCGCCGAACGCGCGCTGGCCACGCGCAAGCCCGCGGCCAGCGGCGGCGTGCGCCTGGTCCAGGAGACCGGCGCCCAGACGGGCGTCGCCGTCCTGGTCCCCGTGCTGAGCGCCGCCGACGGGAGGGCGATCGGACTGCTGGAGGGCGTCTACCGGGTCGGCGACCTGATGGAGAGCCTGCTGGCGGGCACGCACACCGACGCGCTCAGCGTCCGCGTCATCGACGTGACCGAGCCCAACGCGCCGCACGCCCTCTACTCGCGCGGCGTGCCCGACGAGAGCGCCCTGGAGGCGGTCTCGATGAGCGGGGACTTCGCCGGAAGGCGCTGGCGCATCGAGCTGGTCCCCAACGCCGGCTTCCAGGCCCGGGAGCGCTCGCCGCTGAGCTGGTTCGCCCTGGGCAGCATCCTGGCGCTGTCGTACCTGATCGCCTGGGTCGTGCTGTCCCTGTACTCGCGCGCCGACGGCCGCCCCGCTTGAAGCGCGACCGCCGGGAAAGCTAGGATAACCCGGTGAGCGGCCCCAGACTCCTCAAGAAGATCCCGTTCCTGTCCGCGCTGTCGCCCGCGCACCTGCGCGAGGTGTACCGCCTGGCCCGGGAGATCGACGTGCGGGCGGGGGAGCCGGTGTTCGGCAAGCGCCAGGACGCCGACGCGATGTTCATCGTCCTCTCGGGCCGCGTGAAGATCTACACCGACTCCGCCGGCCGCAAGCGCAAGACCTTCGCCTACCTGACCGAGGGGGAGTTCTTCGGCGAGATGGCGCTCGTCGAGGACCTGCCGCGCACCGCGTCGGCGCAGGCCGTCGAGGCCTCGCGGCTGATGCTGATCTACAAGAAGGACTTCCAGCGCCTGCTCGTCCGCGACCCGAAGCTCAGCCTGTACCTGCTGCGCACGCTGTGCGCGCGCCTGCGCCACGCCAACCAGGAGATCGAGGGCATGCTGTTCCGCAACATCCTGGGCCGCGTCGCGAAGGTCGTGCTCGAGCAGGCCAAGCGCCACGGCGAGGCCTGGAACGGCGCCGGCCTGGCCCTGCGCCAGAAGTTCACCCAGCAGGAGCTGGCCGACCTGGTCGGCACCACGCGCGAGCCGCTGACCCGCGCGCTCTCCTCCCTGCGCCGCGCCGGCCTGGTCTCCCAGACCTCCGACGGGCGCTACGCGGTGCCGGAGCCGGCGAAGCTCGCCGGCCTCTGCGCCGATTGAACGCCGCACAAGGACGAACCCCCATGGACCACCCGCTGCGCACCCATCACGCCGGAAGCCTGGACGCCGCCGCGATCGGCGCGGAGGTCCGCGTCGCCGGCTGGGTCCACTCGCGCCGCGACCACGGCGGGCTGTACTTCTTCGACCTGCGCGACCGCTCGGGGCTGGTCCAGGTCGTCGTGCACCCGGAGAACGCCGCGGCCTTCCTGGCCGCCGGGAAGATGGGCTCGGAGTGGGTCGTGTCGGTGAAGGGCAAGGTCGGCCGGCGCCCGAAGGGGACCGAGAACCCCAAGATGCCCACCGGCGAGGTCGAGATCACGGTCGAGACGCTCGACGTGCTCAACACCTGCAAGGTCCTGCCGTTCGAGGTGGACGAGCACTCGACCGCGACCGAGGAGATGCGCCTCAAGTACCGCTTCCTCGACCTGCGCCGCCGCAAGATGCTCGACAACCTGACGCTGCGCCACACCGTCGCGATGGCGGCGCGCAACGCGCTCGCCGCCGAGGGCTTCCTCGAGATCGAGACGCCGATGCTGACCAAGGCCACGCCCGAGGGCGCGCGCGACTTCCTGGTCCCGTCGCGCCTCAACCCCGGAACCTTCTACGCCCTGCCGCAGTCGCCGCAGATCTTCAAGCAGATCCTGATGGTCTCGGGCGTGGAGAAGTACATGCAGCTGGCCCGCGCGTTCCGCGACGAGGACCTGCGCGCCGACCGCCAGCCCGAGCACACCCAGATCGACGTCGAGATGAGCTTCGTCACCGAGGCCGACGTGCACGCGGCCTGCGAGCGGATGATGAAGAAGATCTTCAAGGAAGCCGCCGGCTACGACCTGCCGACGCCCTTCCCGCGCCTGGACTACTTCGACGCGATGCGCCGCTTCGGCTCGGACAAGCCCGACCAGCGCTACGGGTTCGAGATCGTCGACCTGACGGCCGACTTCAAGGACTCCGGCTTCAAGGTGTTCTCCGGCGCCGTCGCGGCCGGCGGCGTGGTCCGCGCCATCGTCTCGCCGGCGGAGTACAGCCGGTCCGAGATCGACAAGCTCACCGACCTGGCCAAGGCGGGGGGCGCGAAGGGCCTGGCCTACCTCAAGTGGACCGCGGCGGGAGCCGAGGGCCCCATCACCAAGCCGCTGACGCCCGCCGAGATCGAGACGCTGAAGGCCAAGACGGGCGGCAAGCCCGGGACCACGGTCTTCTTCGCCGCCGACAAGGAGCTGACCGCGTCCTCGGTCCTCGGCGCGATCCGCAAGGAGATCATCGCCAAGGTCAAGCCGCAGCCGTCCGCGCCCTGGCACTTCTGCTGGATCACGCACTTCCCGCTGCTCGAGTGGGAGCCGGAGGAGAAGCGCTGGACCTTCGCGCACAACCCGTTCACGCGCCCGCTGGACGCCGACCTGCCCAAGCTGGACTCGGACCCCGGAGGGGTCCGCTCTCACCAATATGACCTGGTGCTCAACGGCGTGGAGCTGGCGTCCGGCTCCATCCGCAACCACCGCGGCGACGTCCAGCGCAAGATCCTGTCGCTGATGG
>JACQBB010000022.1 GCA_016194625.1 Elusimicrobiota bacterium
CCGCCCGGCGCGAGGCCGCGCGATGAGCCCCCTCGAGAAGTGCCCGTCCTGCGGCGCGGCCCACTCCCCGGAGGAGTCCTTCTGCTGGATGTGCCACCGCCGGTTCTGGACCGAGACGGGCGCGGAACCCGAGAAGCGGGCCGCGCCGGCCCCGGGGCCGGCCCCGGCGCCGGCCCCGGCCCCGCCCCAGGCGCCCGCCGCCCCGCCCGCCGCGCAGTCGGCGACTTTCCTGGAGCGCTGGACCCAGCCCGCGCTCATCGTCGCGATGCTCTTCGTGCTGGGCGGCCTCGTCGCCGGACGGGACAAAGGCAGCGCCTTCCTCGCCTTCGGCGTGCTGGTGGCCCTGTTCGTGACCGCCGTGTCCGGGACGAACGCCTCGAAGAAGAAGCCGGAGAACGCCTGGGAATGGGTGCTCAAGATCGCGCGTCTGCTCGCCAGCGCGATCGCGATCATGGTCCTGATGGCCTTCGCGGCCTCGGTCGCCCTGCTGATGGCCTGCCTGGTCATCCTGAAGATGCTCGGCTATCACTGATGGGCGCGTCCGTGCCCTGGTCCTACCCCGTCGTGATGGCGGCGGCGCTGGGCGTCGGCGCCCTGCTGTCCCGCGGGCGCCACGAAGGGCTGGGGCTGACACGGACGCAGAGGGCGGCGCTGGCCTTCGGCGCCTTCTTCGGCGCGATGCTCGGCGCCAAGCTGGGGATCATCCTCCTCGATCCCCGCGCCTCCACGCGCGCCGCCGACCTGCTCGACGGGGGCAAGACCATCCTCGGCGGCCTGCTCGGCGGCTACTTCGGCGTGGAGCTGGCCAAGTGGACGCTGGAGATCCGGGCCAAGACCGGGGACGGCTTCGCGGTGCCGGTCGCGGCGTCCATCGCGGTGGGGCGCCTGGGCTGCTTCGTCGCGGGCTGCTGCTACGGCACGCCGACCGCCCTGCCCTGGGGCGTGGACTTCGGCGACGGGGTCCCCCGCCACCCGACCCAGCTGTACGAGGCCGCCTTCCACGGGCTGATGGCCGTCGCCCTGTCCCGCCTGCGCGCCGAGGGCCGCTTCCCGCGCCAATTGATGAAGCTGTACATCCTGAGCTACCTGGCCTACCGCTTCCTGACCGAGTTCATCCGCCCCGAGCCGCGCCTGCTTGGGCCCCTGACCGGCTATCAGGGCCTGGCCCTGGCCATGTTCCCGCTGTTCGCCTGGCTGTGGGCGAGGGACGCCGCTCAGCCCTTGCGGCGCGAGCCCGGCGCGGGGATGCCCTCGACCGCGCGGTAGGAGTCGCGGGCGATGAGCAGTTCCTCGTTGGTCGGGATGACGTAGGCCTTGAGGCGGCTGCCCTTCTTGGAGATCTCGCCCGTCTGGCCGCGCTTGAGGCCGGCGTTGAGCTTGTCGTCCAGCTCCAGGCCCAGGCATTGAAGGCCCGCGCAGATGCGCCGGCGCACCGCCGCCGAGTTCTCGCCGATGCCGCCCGAGAAGACCAGCGCCTCGGCGCCCCCCATCTCCGCGAAGTAGGCGCCGACGCGGCGCCGGACGTTGGCGCAGAACGCGTCGATGGCCAGGCGGGCGCGGCGGTCGCCGTTCTCGCGCTCCTCGTCCAAGAGCTCGCGCATGTCGCTGGTCAGCCCGGAGAGGCCGAGCAGGCCGGACTGCTTGTTGAGCATCGTGACGATCTCGCCCAGCGTCAGGCCTTCCTTGTGGGACAGGAACTCGATGACGGACACGTCCACGTCGCCCGCGCGCGTGCCCATGATCATGCCCTCGAGCGGGGTGAAGCCCATCGTGTTGTTGACCGACTCCCCGCCCTTGATCGCCGAGGCCGAACAGCCGTTGCCCAGGTGCAGGGTGATGATGTTCACCTCGTCCTTGCGGATGCGCTTGAGCATCCGGTAGCGGTAGGCGAGGTAGCGGTGGGAGGTGCCGTGGAAGCCGTAGCGGCGGATCTTGTGGCGGCGGTAGAGGTGGTACGGGATGCCGTACAGGTAGGCGGTCTCCGGCATCGTCGCGTGGAAGGCCGTGTCGAAGACGGCCACCTGCGGGACGCCGCGCCCGAACACCTCCTGCGCGGCGCGGATGCCCTTGAGGTTGGCCGGGTTGTGCAGCGGCGCCAGCTCGACGCACTCCTCGATGCCCTCGACCACCGACGCGTCGATCAGGACCGACTTCTGGAACTTCTCGCCGCCGTGGACGACGCGGTGGCCGACCGCGTGGATGTCGGCCATCGAGCGCACGCCCTCGATGCCCGACTCCGGGGAGATCGTCCAGCGCACGATGCGGTCGATCGCCGCGCGATAGTCGCGCAGCGGCGCGTCCTCCTTGAACGGGGGCTTGCCGGTCGCCTGGAAGGAGATCAGCGAGAGGCTGCCGATGCGCTCGATGACGCCGCGCGCGAGGCAGCGGTCGCCGTCGGCGTCGATCCGGGCCTGGTCGGTCTCGATGACCTGGAACTTGATGGACGACGACCCGCAGTTGAGGACGAGGATGTTCATGTCCTCATTCTACGAAACGAACCGGCCAAACGGCGGCGTCAGTCGGTCAGGATGGACGGCTCGGCGAAGCGGGACTTCGCGTCGCCCGCCTCGCGCAGCAGAGGGACCTCCTGGCGCCCGCTCTTGAGCACCAGGTGCTGGCTCGGGCTCTTCACGCCCTTCGTGGAGACCGAGACGTTGGCGACGAAGTCGCCGGTCAGATCCATCGGGTCGACGAACTGGACCAGGACGCGCAGCACGTCCTCGTAGGCCAGGTCGCCGCGGCCCTTGCCGCCGACCACCTTCGCCAGCGCCTGCGCGCGGGCCTCGTTGTCCTTGGCGTCGCGCGCCTCGGCCAGGTCCGCGATCAGGTCGGCCGCCGCGCGGCTGAGGCGCGAGAGCTCGTTGACGCGGTCGTTCGACGCGCCGCCGCGGCCGAACTCGTCGTCGGACGGGAAGGCGCGGGAGGCTTCGCGCCAGCTGTAGTCCACCTTGCCGTCCTTGATCCGGCCGTGCTGGGTCAGCCACTCGACCATCGCCCGCTCGTCGCGGTCGCCGAGCGACGCGCCGAACGCCTTCAGCACCGCCTCGGCCGGCGCGGCCAGGATGTCCTTGACCGCCTGCTGGTTGAACACGAGCGTCATCGAGAGCGTGCCTTTGCGGTCGGACGGGACGCTGGTCATGTCCTCCCCGTCGGGGCCCTTCGAATGGCTGACCGGGGACGGCGGGACCAGCGCCTCGACCGGCAGCTTGAGCCGGGACGAGACCTTGCCGCGTTGGGCGCCGGCCAGGGCCATCACCCCGTTGACCTCCTCGACGTCGCCGCGCACGGTGTCGCCGGTGACGCGCAGGTAGCCGCGGTTGCGGATGTAGACCATGATCGGCGCGCCGTGCTGGCCGCCCTTCGGCGCGAAGGTGACCGTCTCCACGTCGCGCTGGGTGTTGTCGCGGACCATCGGGCCGACCCAGGGGAGCGTGAGGTAGGAGTTCGTCTTGCTCTTGTCGGCGCGGAAGAAGTGGAACTGGCCCTCGGCGTCGGTGTAGCGGTTGACCTTGTCCTCGCCGAACAGCGAGGCGGCGTTGTGGGAGATCAGCAGCGGCAGGTTCAGCGAGAACGAGCGCGACTTCGCCTTGTACTCGTCGGAGGCCGCGTAGGTGGACTGGCCGATCAGCGCGGCGTCCTTCTCGCGCAGCTTCAGGTAGTCCTCCAGCGTGGACTTGGTCTGGAAGGTGCTCATCTTGAAGCTCATCTTCACGAGCTCGAGCATGTCGCCGTGGACGACCTTCGCGAGCGCGTCGGCCTGCGCGGGGTCGCGCGGGTCGATGACGAACTCCATCAGGATCTTGGTGCCGTCGGAGCTGGCCTGGCCGAAGTTGATCCACGCCCGGGTGTACTGGTCGAGCTGGCGGGCCAGCTCGCGCTCGACGAAGCGCAGCAGGATGTTCTGGGCGTCCGCCGCGAAGGCGATCGCCGGGTAGGTCTGCGTCAGGCCCAGGCTCTTCGACCAGACGACCACGTGGTCGATGCGGAAGCGGAAGCGGAGCTTGTCGTCGGCGATGCGGTAGAGCGTCATGCTGGCCGCGCCGGAGTCCGAGCGCCCGAACGAGAGGTTGACGGCCGCGTTCTCGGGAGCGACGCCGTCGCTGACGCCGACGCCCTCGGAGTAGGTCAGCGTCATCGGGATGCGCCACAGCTCGCCCAGCGCCATGTGCGAGATGCGGTCGCCCTTCATCGGCAGGACGGTCTTGACGTCGCGCAGGTCCGCGAGCGCCAGGACCTCGTCGCACGACTTCGTGGTCCCGGTGCGGCGCACGACCATCGAGTGCCCCTCGATCGACGCGCCGAAGGAGACGCCGACGGCCAGGCCGGCCTCGTTGGCCGCGCGCGACAGCCCCTTGTTCAGGCTGACGCGCAGGTGCTCGTCGTCCACGATCGCGATCTGGTTGTCCACGTCGGTGCGCAGGTAGCGCTCGATGCCGGTGCCCACGCCGACGTACTCGCCGAAGCCGTGGTCGTAGTTCAGCGGGATGCGCAGCTGGCGGCAGAGCTGGTCGAGCACGCCGCGGCGCAGCGCCTGGTCGAGCTTGGTCCGGTCGGGGGCGCCGAAGCCGCCCTCGGGAGTGGTCGGGTTCAGCACCGTCCCCCCCGTCGGCGGAGCCGGCGGGACGTACACCGTCCAGCCGTCGTCGTCGGGGTCGGCGAACGCCGGGAGAGAGACGAGCGTCAGGACCGCCAGCAGGAGCACGGCGCGGCGCGGGGAGGTGGACATGCGGTAAGTTTAGTCGCTTCCTCCCGCGCCCACTAGGTCCTTCGGGCCTAGAGGGTCCGTGCCAAAGGTCCTAGACGCGGCGGCGGCGACGGGAACGGCCGGCCAGCGCCGCCTCGGAGACGGCCTCGGGCTCGGTCGGACGCCAGGTCGTGAAGTGACCGGTGCCGTGGCGCGTGTCTTTCCACCGTCCTTTCTTGTCGGCGCGGACGGGGCGCTGTTTGCGTCCTTTCAGCATGGCGACGCCTCCGGGGGACGGCCTCCCCCGCCTTTCAAGGGCGCAACGTTCAGGCCGGGGACGGGACGCCGACCGCCCGCAGCCACTCCGGCGTCGGACGCAGCAGCCTGCGCGAGCGCAGGTCGAACAGGCCGAAGGTGAACACCGCCTCGCACGACGGCAGGCCGTCCTCGCGGACCAGCGTCTGCTCCAGGCGGCCGACCTTCCCGCGGTACTCCAGGCAGCGCGTGCGCACGACCACGCGCTGGCGGTTCGTCGCCTCGCGCGAGAAGCGCATCTCGACGGCGAGCACGACCGGCCCGATCATCCGCTCGCGGACCTGCGCCAGCCCGAAGCCGCCGCGCGTGATCAGGTCCCAGCGCGCCTCCTCGAAGATCTCGAGGTAGGTCGCGTTGTTGACGTGGCCGAACCCGTCGAGGTGCCTCTCCAGGATGACGAGCGGGTACTCGTGGACCGCGGGCGCCGTCATCTTACTTGAAGACCTCGGTCAGGAACTCGAGCAGCGCCTTCCAGGAGCGCGCGTCGGCGTTCTTGTCGTAGGCCATGCCCTTCGACGGGTCGTCGCCGGCCTCGGGCACGGTGAAGCTGTGGACGGCTCCGCCGTACTGGACGAGCTGCCAGTCCGCCTTGACCTTGTCCATCTCCTCGATGAAGCCCGGGACGGCCGGCAGGGTCATCTTGTCGGCGCCGCCCTGGAAGACGATGACCTTCGCCTTCGGGGTCCCGGTCGCCGGGGTCGGGGTGGCCAGGTTGCCGTGGAAGGAGGCGACGCCCTTCAGGTCGGTCCCGGCGCGGGCCAGCTCGAGGACGGTGGTCCCGCCGAAGCAGTAGCCGATGGCGGCCAGCTTCCGGGCGTCCACGAACGGGAGCTTCTTGAGCTGCTCCAGGCCGGCCAGCGCGCGCTTGCGCATCGCGATCCGGTCGCCGAAGAACGCGCCGGCGAGCTTGCCCGCCTCCTCGTGGTCCTTGGCGTACACGCCCTTGCCGTACATGTCGAGCGCGAAGGCGGTGTAGCCCTGCTTGGCGAGCATCTCGGCGCGCTTGCGCGCGTACGGGCCGTGGCCCCACCACTCGTGGACGACCAGGACGCCGGGACGCGCGTCGGTGAAGCCGTCCTCCCAGGCCGCGTAGCCCTGGAGCACGGTGTCGCCGTCCTTGTACTCGACGACCTTGGTGCGGATCTTCGCGGAAGCCGGGACGGCCAGAAGGGCGGCGGCGAGCAGGGCGGCGAGACGCTTCATGAGGGGTCCTCCTGAGGGTTTCGGACGGCCCTTACAGGATATGAAATCCGCCCGCCGGGGGCGCAAGCGGCCTTCTAGGTCCTTGGGCCCAGGCCGCGCGGGGGCCGCGGGCCCCCGACGGCGGAGGCTCCGGCGGCTACCCTGGGGGCATGGCCGTCCTCCCCCTGCTGCTCGCGGCGCTGACGGCGGCCCCGGCCGGCGCCGAGGCGCTCCCGCCCTCGGCGTGGAGCGGGGCGGCGAGCGCCCCCGCCTTCCGCGCCGCGCAGGTCCTCGCCGACGGGGTCTACGAGTTCGCCTCCGGCGCGGTGCTCCGGCCCGTCCTCCCCGACGCGCTGTCCGCCCGCGTGGCCTCCGCGCCCGACGAGGACTCCGCCCCCGTCTTCGCCGCGCGCCTGCGCGCGCGCCAGGAGAATGCCCATGAAGCGCCTCGCCTCCCTTTTCGCCGCCCTGCTGCTCGCCGCGCCCGCCGGAGCCAAGCTGGTCAAGAAGGTCGTGGACTACAAGGACGGCGACGTCGCCCTCCAGGGCTACGCGGTGTGGGACGACGGCTTCAAGGAAAAGCGGCCCGGCGTGCTGGTCGTGCACGAGTGGTGGGGCCACGGCCCGTACGCGCGCAAGCGCGCCGAGATGCTGGCCCAGCAGGGCTACACCGCCTTCGCCCTCGACATGTACGGC
>JACQBB010000409.1 GCA_016194625.1 Elusimicrobiota bacterium
ATCGCGAAGCTGCGCGACCGCTTCCCGTCGCAGACCTCGGGCGGCGAGCGCCAGCGCGCGGCGATCGCGCGCGCGCTGGCCAACGCCCCGGCCGTGATCCTGGCCGACGAGCCGACCGGCAACCGGACGCCGAGAACGGCGCGAAGGTGTTCGCCGACCTGCGCCGCACCGCGCGCGAGAACGGCACCGCCGTCGTGCTGGTCACGCACGACGAGCCCGCCGCCAAGGCCGCCGACCGCGTCCTGCGCATGGACGCCGGCCACCTGCGCTAGCGCGATGGACGCCCGGCGCGCCGCGGCCGCGTTCGCGCTGCTCGGCGGCGCGCTCGTCGTCGGGACCAACCTGGCCGGCGGCTCCTGGGCGCCGGGGATGGTCCTCTTCACGCTGTGGGCCCTGCTCCCCTACGCGGTCCTCTGGGGCCTCGCGCTCGTCCCCCGCCTGACCGACCCGTGGCCGTTCGTCGGGGCCGGCGGCGCGGCGGTCGCCGTCGAGGCCGGCGTGCGCGCCTCCGTCTTCGTGTTCCCCAAGGGCTCGACGGCCGCCGTCGCGCTGGTGTTCTCCCCCGGACTCGTCATGCTCTGCTTCCTGCCCGGCGCCGCCGCGGGCTGGCTGCTCGGCAAGGCGTGGCGCTCCGGTCACGCGGCCCTGCGCGCCTCGGCCGGCATCGCCTACGGCGCGGCGCTGGCCGTCGTCGTCTTCGCGCTGGCGCGCCCGGACCTCCTGCCGACCGCGGTCGCCCGCCGCCAGGCCGCGCTGAAGGCCATCGGCGAGCCGCGCGTGGTCCTGGGCGGCGAGTCCTTGCGCAAGGTGCTCGTCTCCGGCGTGCCCGGCTGGCACCTGACGGCCGACCTGGACGGCAAGCCCGGCGACGAGATCGCGGTGGCGACCGCGCGCGGCGCCGACCTGTACGACGCGGCCAGCCTGGCGCCGAAGGGCCGCGTCGAGTTCGGCCCGGGCCTGCGCTGGAGCTGGTTCTCGACGCTCGCGCGCGCGGGCGGCAAGGTCGTCGTCGTGCAGACCGGCGGCGGCTACTCCGAGACCGAGGTCCGCGCGCCGGACGGCGCGCTCCTCTGGAACCGCCGCCCCGACCCCAAGCTCCCGCCCAACGCCTTGCGCGCCGCCGACCTGGAGGGCGCGGGCGCGCCCGCGTTCTACGCGGCGACGCAGTCGGCCGTCGAGCGCCTGGACGCCGCGGGCAAGGTCGTCTGGAGCCGCCCCGCGGCCTCCCCCCAGCTCGTCGCGCTGGCTCCGCGCACCGCGCAGTCCACCGCCTGGGTGGTGACGCGCGAGTACGGCCGCCCCGCGAAGGTGTGGGACGAGGACGGCCAGGCGCTCGGCGAGATCGCGCTCGGTCCGCTGGACGACGCGTTCGCGGTCGTGGACTGGCCGGTCCTGCGCTCGCTCGCCGTCGGCCGCGAGTCCGCGCGCGTGATCGGCCTGGACGGCCGCCCGGTGTTCTCGTTCCCGCTGGCGCCGATGCGCCTGCTCGCCGCCGAGTCGGTGCGCCCGTCCGCGGACGCCCAGCCCTTGCTCGCCCTGCTCGCCGCCGGCCCCAAGGGCGTGCCGCGCTGGCGGCTGGTCCTGCTCGACGCGTCCGGGACGCCGGTGTACGACGAGGTGTTCGGCGCGCCGCTGCGCCTGCTCAAGGCGCGCCTGGCGGGCGGCGGCGAGGAGCTCCTGCTCAGCTCGGCCGACGGCCTGCGCGCGCTGCGCTGAACCCCTCGCAAGAGCGTTGCTTATCGACGCTGGGAGCGGGGATTTTGTATCCTTCCCCGTCGGGCGCGAGCCCGGAAGGAGAACGCCGATGAAGATCTACCTGGACGGGAAGTTCGTCGAGAAAGAGGACGCGAAGGTCTCCGTGTTCGACCACGGCGTGCTCTACGGCGACGGCATCTTCGAGGGCATTCGCGCCTACAACGGCCGCGTGTTCCGCCTCGAGGACCACCTGAAGCGCCTCGACGAGTCCGCCCGCGCAATCCTCCTCAAGCTCCCCGTCTCCATCAAGGAGATCGAGAAGGCGATCCTCGAGACCGTCCGGCTCAACGGCCTGAAGGACGCCTACATCCGCCTGGTCGTCACGCGCGGGGTCGGCGACCTCGGCCTCGACATGCGCAAGTGCAAGCAGGGCGCGACGCTCTTCATCATCGCCGACAAGATCGAGCTCTACCCCGAGGAGTACTACGAGAAGGGCCTCACCCTCGTCACCTCGACGATCCGCCAGAAGGGCCTCGACCAGGTCACCCCGGGCGTGAAGTCGCTCAACTACCTGGCCAACATCCTGGCCCGCGCCGAGGCGACCGCCGCCGGCGCGCAGGAGGCGATCCTCCTCAACGCCACCGGCCACGTCTCCGAGTGCTCGGGCGACAACATCTTCTTCATCAAGGACGGCAAGATCTTCACCCCGCCGACCTCCGCCGGCATCCTGGTCGGCGTGACCCGCAACGTGGTGATGGAGATCGCCCAGGAGAAGCTGGGCATCAGGGTCATCGAGCGCAACTTCCCGCGCTACGACCTGTACATGGCCGACGAGGTCTTCCTGACCGGCACCGGCGCCGAGGTCATCGCCGGCGTCAAGATCGACGGCCGCATCATCGGCAAGGGCGTCGCCGGCCCGATCACCAAGCAGCTCATCAAGCACTTCCGCGAATACGCGAACTCGACCGGCACCCCCGCCTACGAGACCGCGAAAGCCAAGTAAAGACAAGGGTCAGGCCTTCGATTCTTTCGGAAACTCCGAGTTTTCGAACGTTTCGAAGGCCTGACCCTTACCTCCCTCTATGAAACTGATCTCCTGGAACGTGAACGGCGTGCGCGCCGTCTGGAAGAAGGGCTTTCCCGAGTGGTTCAAGGCGGAGAAGGCGGACGTGGTGTGCCTG
>JACQBB010000410.1 GCA_016194625.1 Elusimicrobiota bacterium
CACCGCCTGCTCCACGAGCTGCTGTGCCTGCTCAAGGAGGAGGACCCGACGAACGCGTTCGGCCTGCTCGAGACCTGGGGCTACCTCGGACTTCTGCACCCGGACCTGCCGTGGCGCGCGCGCCTGCCGGGCGGCGTCGAGCCGCGCCTGGCCGCGATGGCGCTGGCGCTGGGGCCCGAGAAGGGCCGCGCGTTCGTGGACTCGTTCCCGTTCGAGCACCACTTGCGGGTGCTCCTGCACGAGGCGCTCGCGCTGGCCGCCTCCGACAAGGCGCCGCGGACCGCCCCGCCGCCGCTCGTCGCGGCGGCCGTCAAGCGCGCGCTGCCGAAGCTCCCGCCGTCGGCGCTGAAGCCGTGCTTCCTGCACGGCAAGGACCTGATCGCCGCCGGCCTGAAGCCGGGCCCGGAGTTCCACGCGATCCTCGACGAGGCCGCGCGGCTCCAGCGCCGCGGCCGCCTGCGCGCCCGCCCGGCCGCCCTCGCCTGGCTGAAGCGCCGATGAGCGCGCGGTCCGTCCGCGCCGCTCTCGCCGCCGTCGTCGTCCTGCTCGCGCTGGCCGCCGCCGCGTTCGTGCGCGTCGACCGCTCCCAGTGGGACCTGAGGGTGTACCTGGAGTGCTCGCGGACGCTCGCCGCCGGCGCCGACCCGTACGCGACCGACCCGGTCGTGGACGCGAGCCGCTTCCAGTGCCTGTACCCGCCGCTGGTCACCGACCTGTACCGGCCTTTCGGCGCGGCCGACGCGCTCGGCGGCCGCGCGGGCGAGCGCCTGTGGGCCGCGCTGAAGGTCCTGGCGCTGGCGCTCCTGCTGTGGATGTGGCGGCGTTGGATGCTGCGTCCCGGCGCGGACCTGACGCGCCTGCTCGCCGTCGTCCTGCTCTACGGCGACCCGTTCTGGTCGGATTTCGTCTCCGGCAACGCGGGCTCGTTCGAGCACGTCGTGCTGTGGGCGGGCGTGGCCGCCTTCGTCGCCGGCAAGGACCTGTGGTTCGCGGCCGCGATCGCCGTCGCCGCCCAGCCCAAGCTGATGCCGGTCCTTCTCCTGCCGCTGGCGCTGTTCGCGCCGCGTCCGGCGTGGGGCGCCGCCGCCGCCGGGGCGGCGCTGGCGGCCGGGCTGTTCGGCCTCAACGAGCTCGCCCATCCCGGCCTGACCAAGGTCTTCTTCGCGCACCTCGCCGACCCGCTCCAGGCCTGGCACTACGAGCGCGGGCCGAACAACTGCTCGGCGTACGCCCTCGTCCACCACGCCGTCGAGACGGCGACCGGCGTCCGCTGGATCGCCACGCTGTGGGCGACGCGCGTCCATCTGGCCTTCGCCGCGCTCGTCGCCGTCCTCAGCGCGCGCGCCCTGCTCGCCGTGCGCCGCGGTCCCGGAAGCGACGCCGAGAAGCGCCGCGCCGCCGCCCTGCTGGCCTGCGCGGGCTACGCGCTGGTCGTGCCGCGCCTCAAGGACTACTCGTTCCTGGTGTTGATCCCGCCGACCATCGCGGTCCTGGAGTCCGACGTCCCGGCCGCGATGAAGCTGTCCATCGTCGTCTGCGCGGCCCTGAACTCGGCGAAGGGCCTCGCCGAGAAGGCGGGGCTGGGCCCGTGGGCGCTGTTCGCCGGCTACTTCAAGCTGTACGCCGCCGTCCTCGTCTGGGTCTGCCTGGCTTTCCTTGATAATACGGTGGAAAACCGCCGGTCAAAAGGCTAGAATCCTCGACGGAATGAAGCGCCAGGACGTCGTTTTCTCCGGGATGCGTCCGACGGGACGCCTCCACATCGGCCACTACTGGGGCGTGCTCAAGAACTGGGTCGCCCTGCAGGCCCAGTTCCCCTGCTTCTTCTCGGTCGCCGACTGGCACATGCTGACCACGGGCTACGGCGACACGTCGAAGCTCAAAGAGAACTCCTCCGACATGGTGCTGGACTGGCTGGCCGCCGGCCTGGACCCGGCGAAGTGCGTGATCTTCCGCCAATCCGACGTGCCCGAGCACGCGGAGCTGGCGCTGATGCTGGCGATGGTCACGCCGCTGTCCTCGGTCGAGAACAACCCGACCTGGAAGGAGCAGCTCCAGGAGCTGTCCAAGACGAAGATGGGCGCGGCCCTCTCCGAGCGCGAGGAGCAGGCCCTCGCCGAAGCGGCGGTCAAGAAGGTGAAGGCCGAGGGCGGCGGGCCGTTCCCCGCGCTCAAGGCCGCCGAGAAGGCGATCGAGCACGCCGAGGCGACGGCCGCGCAGTACGAGATCCGCACCTACGGCTTCCTCGGATATCCGGTGCTCCAGGCCGCCGACATCCTGCTCTATCACGGCACGAAGGTCCCCGTCGGCCAGGACCAGCTCCCGCACGTGGAGCTGTCGCGCGAGATCGCGCGCAAGTTCAACAACGCCTTCGGCCCGGTGTTCGCCGAGCCCCAGGGCCTGCTGACGCCGACGCCGAAGGTGCCCGGCCTGGACGCGCGCAAGATGTCGAAGTCCTACGGGAACGCCGTCGACATCTACGAGACCGCCGCGTCGCTCGAGACGAAGGTCAAGGGGATGTACACCGACCCGACGCGCAAGAAGGCGACCGACCCCGGTCATCCGGAGCCGTGCGCCGAGAACCCGCCGGGCTGCACGGTGTACGCGATGCACAAGCTCTACGCCGACGCGGCGTTCGCGGCGCAGCGCGGCGCGGACTGCCGCGCGGGCAAGCTCGGCTGCATGGCCTGCAAGAAGGACCTGATCGCCGAGATGTCGGGTCCCTTCGACGAGTTCCGCCGCCGCCGCGATTCGTACGCGGCCGAGGGCGGCGTCGAGCGCATCCTGGCCGACGGGGCGCGCAAGGCGCGCGCCGTCGCGCAGAAGACGATGGACGAGGTCCGCAAGGCGATGAGGCTCCGGTGAGCGAGAAGACCTATCAGGTGAACCTGGAGCTGTTCGAGGGGCCGCTCGACCTCCTGCTCTTCCTCGTCAAGAAGGACGACCTCGACATCCACAACATCCCGATCGCCCACATCACCAAGGAGTACCTCGCCTACCTCGACCTGATGAAGGAGTTCAACCTCGAGGTCGCGGGCGAGTTCCTGGTGATGGCGGCGACGCTGATGGCGTACAAGTCGCGCGCGCTCCTGCCCAGCCAGGAGGCGCTCAACGAGGAGGAGGGCCCGGATCCGACGGCCGCGCTCGCGCAGAAGCTCCTCGAGTACCAGAAGTTCAAGGAAGCGACGAAGTATCTCTCGCACAAGGCCGACGAGATGGACGGCGTGTTCTTCCGCGGCGCCCCGCACTTCGAGGAGGCCGAGAAGTCGCCGAACCTCTCGCTCTTCGAGCTCATGGAGCACATCCGCGTCATCCTGGAGGACGCGGAGGACGACTCGCGCGAGGTGTCCGGCGAGGAGTTCC
>JACQBB010000411.1 GCA_016194625.1 Elusimicrobiota bacterium
CTCCTCGCCCTCGGTGTACACCTCGAAGGCGCGGCCCGGCGCGGCCCCGTCGGCGGCCGTCAGGTCGATCCAGACGGCCGCGGAGTCCACGCGCACCACGTAGCCCTTGTCCGCGGTCTGGGCCGCGGCGAGGCCGGTAATAAGGAGAGAGAGGGGTAGAATCATCGTCCGTAGGCTACTAAATTTCGCTCCCACTTGGCCCGGAGCCGCGCAATGACCTAGACTAGGGGAGGATGAAGGCCTATCACGACCTGATGACGCGCGTCCTGACCGCGGGCGTGAAGCGCGAGGACCGCACCGGCACCGGCACGCTCAGCGTGTTCGGCCACCAGATGCGCTTCGACCTGGGCGCGGGCTTCCCGCTGGTCACCACGAAGAAGGTCCACCTCAAGTCCATCATCCACGAGCTGATCTGGTTCCTGAGCGGCGACACCAACATCCGCTATCTCAAGGAGAACGGCGTCACCATCTGGGACGAGTGGGCTCAGCCCGACGGCTCCCTGGGCCCGGTGTACGGCGCGCAGTGGCGGACCTGGCGCACGGCCGACGGGCGGACGGTGGACCAGATGGCCCAGCTCGTCGAGCGGATCAAGAAGGACCCGTCCTCGCGGCGTCTGATCGTCAGCGCCTGGAACGTGGGCGAGCTCGACAAGATGGCCCTGCCGCCCTGCCACGCGTTCATGCAGTTCTACGTCGCCGAGGGACGCCTGTCCTGCCAGCTGTACCAGCGCAGCGGCGACGTGTTCCTGGGCGTGCCCTTCAACATCGCCAGCTACGCCCTGCTGACGATGATGATCGCGCAGGTGACGGGCCTGAAGCCCGGCGACTTCGTGCACACGCTCGGCGACGCGCACCTGTACCTGAACCACCTCGACCAGGCCAAGCTCCAGCTGACGCGCGCGCCGCGCCCCCTGCCCACGATGCGCCTGGATCCGTCGGTGAAGTCGCTGTTCGACTTCCGCTACGACCACTGCGCGCTCGAGGGCTACGACCCGCACCCGGCCATCAAGGCCCCGATCGCGGTCTAGAGGCCCGAGGCCCCGATGATCTCCCTCGTCGTCGCGATGGCCCGCAACCGCGTCATCGGCGCGGCCGGGAAGCTCCCCTGGCACCTGCCCGAGGACTTGAAGCGCTTCAAGGCCGTCACGACCGGCCATCCGATCGTGATGGGCCGCAAGACCTTCGACTCCATCGGCCGGCCCCTGCCGGGGCGCACCAACGTCGTCGTCACCCGCGACGCGTCGCGCGTCTTCCCCGGCTGCGTCGTCGCGTCCTCGCTCGACGACGCGCTCGCGAAGGCGTCCGCGCCCGGCGTGCCGGGGAGCGAGGAGGTCTGCGTGATCGGCGGCGGCGAGATCTACCGCCAGGCCCTGCCCCGCGCCGGCCGCATCTACCTGACGCGGATCGACCGCGAGGTCGCGGGCGACGCCTTCTTCCCGGAGTTCGACGAGGCGGCCTTCGAGGTCGTCTCGCGCGAGGCGCGGACGGAGCCGTTCCCGTTCGAATTCCTCGTCCTCCGGCGCCGCTGATGCGGTAGAATCGGCCCGATGGCGTACGCCTACCCCGCGCCGCGCACCGGCACCGCCCAGGACCTGCTCCGCGTGGTGACGCGCGCCTACGAGGCGGAGCTCGAGAAGCGCGGCGCGACGCTCCCCGTGAAGACCGAGGTCCAGCGCCGCTGGGTGGAGCCGTTCTTCCGCGCGCTGGGCGTCGCGGCGGGGACGCTGATGGAGCTGATCCCCGGCGACTGGAACGTCGCGTTCCACGACCGCGTGTACCGGACCCTGTCCGCCCCGCGCGTCTACGAGTTCGACCCGGAGGCTCCCGCCGTGCGCCGCGCGCGAGCGCTCGCCGCCGAGCTGGAGGCGCGGACCGGGAAGGCGCCGGCCCTGCTCGCCCTGCTGTCGCACCCGCCGGTGATGGGGGACCTCGCCCACCTGAACTTCGAGCTGGTCCGCCGCGCGACCCTGGTCCTGCGCGCGGTTCGCGGCCGCCCGTGCCGCCCGCGCATGGTCGCCGCGACCGACCCGTTCGCGCTCGACGCGACGAACATATTCGAGGAAGGCGTCTACGCCGGCTTCATGGGCAGCTACCACATCGGCATCGACCGCCTGGCGCTCGGGCGCGAGCACGCCGGGCCGGCGCTGACGCCGCGGGCCTCCTGGACCGCGATGCCGCGGCGCCTGTTCGGCGCGCTCGCCGGCGGCGGCGAGGTGGGCATGGTGCTGTCCGGCGGCATCCCGTCGACGGGCCGCGTGCTGTACGGCGCGCGCGAGTGGGCGCGCCGCGTGCGCCACGCCAGCCCCCACGCGCGCGACGCGGCGGCCGTCGAGCGGCGCCTGGACGCCGACCCGTCGTTCCAGCGCTTCCACCGCATCGCCGCCGGGCTGATCCACATCCCCGAGGGGACCTGGCGCGTGTTCGACGCGTGGCTGATGGCCGCGTGCGCGGGCCTGCTCCCCGGGGAGGCGCCGGAGGCCGCGGCCGAGGCCGCGCTGGCCGCGCTCGAGGTGCCGGCCGCGCGCCGCGCCGAGCTGATGGGCGCCCTGCGCCGCGACCTGACGCGCGAGACGCCGACGCGCCGGCGGCTGTTCCGCATCCTGGCCGGCCGGGTCGCGCGGCGGCGCCCGCTGGTCCTGCTCCCGATCGTCCACCGCATGTCCCCGCTTGGCGTCGAGGAGCGCGAGGCCTGGGCCTGGGAGCCCGCCGGCCCCGGGCGCGTGAAGGCGCGCCGCGCCGACCGCGCCGAGGGCGAGACGACGACGCCCGACGATTTCGCCGACCGCTTCGTGCAGGAGAACTTCGCGTGAGCTCCAAGATCTACCGCAGCATCCACGACCTCCAGGGCTTCTCGCTGAAGAACTGCCCGCCGATGCCCCAGCCCTCGGGGGTGCTGATGTGCCCGCCGGACCACTACCAGGTCCTCGCGGTGAAGAACCCGTACATGTCCGGCCACGTCGGCGCGGTGGACCTGCCCAAGGCGCGGCGCCAGTGGGCCGAGCTCAAGGAGGCCTTCGACGCGACCGGCTGCCCGGTGCGCCTGATCGAGCCGACGCCGGGGCTGGAGGACATGGTGTTCTGCGCCAACCAGTCGCTGGCGGGCACGCGTCCCGACGGCGAGAAGGTCGCGCTGATCGCCGCGATGCGCCACCCGTCCCGCCGCCGCGAGGTCGCCGCGTTCGAGGAGTGGTACAAGGCGTCGGGCTACCGCGTCGTGAAGCTCAAGCCCGGCGGCCACGAGACCTTCGAGGGCTCCGGCGACGCGATCTGGCACCCGGGCAAGCGCCTGATCTGGGGCGGCTTCGGCTTCCGCTCGGACCCCGGCGTGTTCGAGCAGGTCGCCAAGGCGTTCCACGCGCCGGTCATCCTGCTCAAGCTGGTCAACGAGCGCTTCTTCCATCTCGACACCTGCTTCTGCCCGCTGACGCCGGAGGCGGTGCTGATCCATCCGGCCGCGTTCGACGCGACCAGCCTGGAGCTGATCCTGAAGATCTTCCCGATCGTCGTCACCGCGACCGAGCAGGACGCCATCGCCAAGATGGCCTGCAACGCGACGGTGATCCGCTCCAAGACCGCGATCCTGCAGAAGGGCGCCACCGCCGTCGCCAACCACATGCACGCGCTCGGCCTGGGCGTGTGCGAGGTGGACACCTCCGAGTTCATCAAGTCGGGAGGCTCGGTGTACTGCCTGAAGCAGTTCCTGTTCTGATGCTGCTCCCGCTCCTGCTCGCCGTCGCCGCCGCGCCGGCCGCCTCCGCGGCCGGGCCTTCGGCGCCGCCGCCTCCTCCGGCCGTCGTGCGCCTGGAGGCGCGCCTGTCCGTCAGCGCCGCCGCGCGCCGCCTGCTCCTCGCCGTCGAAGCCGTCCCGCGCCGGGAGACGCGCGAGTCGGGCCTGCCGCTGGCCGTCGACGAGCGCGGCGGCGCCAAGCCCGAGATCGTCGCGGACCTGCTCCGTCTGGACGACCTGCCGCCCGGCGAGGCGGAGGCCGAGTACGCGCGCGCGCTGGCGCGCGCGGCGATCGCGGCGCCGCTGCCGCTGATCGAGGCCGAGCAGGCCTGCCGGCAGTGGACCGCGCAGGTCCTGGTCGAGGCCGCGGCCGAGGACCCCGGGCTGTCGAA
>JACQBB010000387.1 GCA_016194625.1 Elusimicrobiota bacterium
AGGCGGCGGACGGGGCCGGGCTGGTGGTCTCCCTGCCGTACGCGCGCGAGGCGGCGCGGCTCGTCGCCGAGCGCGCGGGCGCCGCGCTCGTCGAGGCGGACCTGCCGCTGGGGCTGAGCGGGACCGAGCGCTTCCTGCGCGCCGTCGCGGGCGCGTCGGGCCGGGGCGCGCGCGCCGAGAGGCTGATCGCGGCGGAATCGGCGGCGGCGGTGCGCGACTCGAGCGAGCTCGTGATGCGCGTGCTCTCCGGCCGCGCGGCGCTGGTGCGCCAGGACGACCCGCACCTCGACGCGGCGCTGCGCGAGCTGTGCGCCGAGTTCGGCCTGCTCGACCCCGCGGCGGGGGACGCGCGCCGCGGCCGCCCGCTGTGCTTCGCGCCCACGCTCAACGACGACCCGCGCGAGACCGCGCTGGTCCCGACCGGCTACCCGAACTACCTGGAGCACCCGGTCGCCGACCGGCCGTTCCTGGGCTACGCCGGCTTCCGCCAGCTGGCCGACCGCGCCGCCGCGGCGGCCCTGCGCGCCGACGACGAGGAGAACGCCCGATGAAGACGCCGCTGACCGTCGTCGTGTACGGGAAAGGCGGCGTGGGCAAGTCCACGATGTGCGCCCACCTGGCCGTCGCCTTCGCCCGCGGCGGCCGCAAGGTCCTCCTGCTCGGCTGCGACCCGAAGGCCGACACCTCGCTGCGACTGCTCGGCGGAGAGCGGCCCGCGACGATCGTGGACATGGTCTCCGGCTTCAAGGGGCGGGAGTTCTCGGACCTGGTCGTGCGCAGCCGGCCCGGGCTCGACGTGCTGGAGACCGGCGGCCCGCCGCCGGGGATGGGCTGCGGGGGGCGCAGCGTGGCCACGCTGTGCCAGTTCCTGGAGGAGCACCCGCGCGAGCTGAGCGGCTACGACACGCTGATCTTCGACGTGCTCGGCGACCTGGTCTGCGGCGGCTTCGTGGCGCCGCTGCGCTTCGGCTTCGGGCGCGACGTGTTCATCGTCTCCTCCGAGGAGAGCGCGTCGCTGTTCGCGGCCAATAACATCGTGCGCGTCGCCTCCGAGCCCTACCACCAGGGCGTGTCGGTCGGCGGGATCATCTTCAACCTGCGCCAGAACGACGCGCGCCGCGAGGTGCTCGAGGCCTTCGCCGCGCGCCTGGGCGTGACGGTCGCGGCCGTGCTGCCGCGCGACCCCGCGATCCTGGACGCCGAGGAGCTGGGCGTCACGGTCTACGAGCACGCGCCGGGCGCCGAGGCGGCCGCCCGCTTCGACGCGCTCGCCGCGCGCATCGAGTCGCGGCGGGGCGCGGTGCCGGGCGCCTCCGCGCGCCCGCTGCCGCCCGACGAGTTCACGGCGTTCACGCGGGAGAACCGCGCCTACCGCCCGAGCCCGGCCGTCGCCGCGCTCCAGAAGGGGAAGAGGAACGGATGAAGCCGCGCAACAACATCGTCGTCTTCGGCAAGGGCGGGATCGGCAAGTCCACGATCTCCGCGAACCTCAGCACCGTGTACGCCCTGCAGGGCAAGAAGGTCCTGCACGTGGGCTGCGACCCGAAGCACGACTCGACCCTCGGCCTGGTGGACGGCGGTCTGATCGAGACCTTCATGGAGAAGCACGCGCGTTCCTTCGCTCTGCGCGACCGGCCGGAGCTGACCCCGGGCGACCTCATGGTGAGGGGGCGACTGGGCATCGACTGCGTGGAGGCCGGCGGCCCCGAGCCGGGCGTGGGCTGCTGCTGGAGGCCCTGCAGGACCTGGGCGTGCTGGAGGCCGGCGGCTACGACGCGCGCGTGTTCGACGTGCTGGGCGACGTGGTGTGCGGCGGCTTCGCCGCGCCCCTGCGCAAGGGCTTCGCCGAGAAGATCGTCATCGTCGTGTCCGAGGAGCTGATGGCGCTGTACGCCGCCAACAACATCGCCAAGTCGGTGAAGACCTACTCGTCGAACGGCGTGTACCTGGCCGGCCTGGTCGCCAACCTGAAGGACGAGGAGGGCGGGCGCGAGCGCATCGAGCGCTTCGCGCGGATCCTGGGCACGCGCGTGCTGGAGTTCGTGCCGCGCGACCTGGCGGTGCGCGAGGCGGAGTTCGCGCGCGACCGCACCGTCGTCGAGCGCGCTCCGGGCTCGCCGTTCGCGAAGAGCGTCGCCGCGCTGGCCGAGAAGGTCCTGGCGGTCGAGAAGAAGGATTGCCCGATCCCGACGCCGATGGACGACCGGAGGTTCTATGCCGCTTGGTGAGGCCGCCGCGCCCGCGAAGGAGGTCCGCCACGCCACCGCCGGGCCGCGCGCGCTCGCCGCGTTGTCGGACCTGCTCGGCCTGGCCGGCGCCGCCGGCGGCTGGCGCCTGGACGGCGCCTGCGCGACGGGCGCGGGAGCGGAGGCGCGCCTGCGCTTCGCCTTGAGCCGCGGCGCCCACCGCTTGGTGTTCCACGCGGAGCCCCCGGGGCTGACGCTCGCCCCGGACGGCGAGACGAGCCCCGCGACGGCGCGCTTCCTGAAAGCGACGGCCGCGCGCTTCGGCGCGCGCACGACCGCCGACCTGGCCGCGCTGGTGGACGCCGACCCCGGCTCCTTCGTCGAGTCCCTGCCGCCCGGCGCGGGCGGCGACCGCGTGCGCGTGCCCTGCATCGGCCAGCCGCTCGGCCTGCTCGAGTCCGGGTGGCGCAACTTCTACGCCGACCAGGACTTCGAGGTCCTGCTCGGCGTGCCCGACTGCGTCTCCGACCGCACGATCAACGTGGAGTACGCGGACCTGGAGTGCTTCTACGCGCGGCCCAAGCGCAGCTTCGGCAAGTGGACCTTCCTGGACTGGCCCGAGGAGAGCGAGGACGGCCCGCGCTCCGGCGACGCCGACGGCGAGGGGCAGGACTCGAACATCGTCGCGGAGCTGGAGGAGCGCGACATGATCCTGGGCACCTCGGAGCGCGCCGAGGCGCTGGTCGAGGAGGTGCGCAAGCGCGCGGGCGGCGCGGACTACATCCTGTTCACCCACCTGTGCACGCCGATCGTGATGGGCGAGGACATGCAGGGCCTGGCGCGGCGCTGCGAGGAGGAGGTCGGCGGCAGCGCGGTGCGCTGGAGCCAGAAGGACCGCGACGGCAACGACAACTTCGGCGAGCACTTCCGCGCGCTCGTCGCCCGCCCCGGCTTCCTGGACGCGGCGCCGGACCCCGCGGCCGTGAACCTGTTCCACTTCCCGCCCGCCGCGCGCGAGGCGGAGCTCAAGCCTTTCCTGGAAACCCTGGGCCTGACCGTGAACCTGAGCGTGTTCCCCGACGTGCGCCTGGGCGACCTGGAGCGGCTCGGCCGCGGCGCGTTCGACGCGTTCTGCGCGCGCTCCTCGTACCCGACGAAGGTCCGCGAGATCCTCTCCGGCGCGGGGAGGAGGACCGTCCCCGTCCCCGCGCCGTACGGCGTTTCCGGCACGCGCGCCTGCCTGGCGGCGCTGGCCGCCGCGGCGGGCAAGACCGTCGAGTTCGAGCGCGCGTGGGCCGCGAAGGAGGCGGCGTTCCGGCCCGCGTGGGAGGCCCTGCGCAAGGACGCGGCCGGCCACCGCCTGGCCTTCGTCGTCTCCGAGGCGACCCTGCCGCGCCTGCTCGAATTGCGCTACGGCCACGGCGCGCCGCTGGCGACGATGGCCGCGGAGATCGGCTTCGGACTGGACCTGGTCTACTACGACCGCCACGGCGAGCCGCCGCGCCTGCCGGAGGCCCTGGGGAGCGCGCGCGTGAGCGTGTTCCGCACGCCGCGCGAGCTGGAGCGGGTCCTGCGGGAGGGGGACTTCGCCGCCGTCTACTCCGACGTGTTCTTCGACCCGCGCGTGACGCGCGCCGGGAAGGCGCGCTTCTCGAGCAAGGACTTCGAGATGGGCCTGGAGGGCGCGCGCCGGACCGCCGAGCGCCTGCTCGCGGTGTGCCGCCTGCCGTTCTACCGCCGCTACGCCGCGCACCTGCGCGCGGGCCCGGGAGGCTCCGATGTCCTGTAAGATCGGCGTGCGCATCAACGTCCCGTACCTGCAGGGCGCCTATCTCGCCTTCAACGCGGTCCCCGACGCGTACTTCCTCGGCGACGGTCCCAGCTGCATCTTCGACAAGGCCGAGCACATCCACGGCCGCCACGACCTGTTCTCGACCCTGCTGTCGGCCGACTCCGAGCACCGCGTCCAGCACACCGGGCTGAACGTGTTCAACATGGCCGGCGACACCGAGGGCGAGATCGCGTCGGCGCTGAAGCGCCTGGCGGCGTCGCCCAAGTGCGGGGCCGTGTTCCTCGGCTCGATGCCGATGTGCGCGCTCGTCGGCACCGACTACGAGCGCATCCTGCGCGAGGCGACCGCGGGCTCCGGCAAGCCCGCGTTCCTGATGCCGCGCCGCTCGGCGGTCGCCGGCGACTGGCTGGACGGCTACGCGGCCGTGCTCGAGACGATGGCCGCCGGCATGGACCTGGACGGCGCCGCGCCGGAGCCGGACGCCGTCGCCTTCGTCGGCTACATGATGGACCGCAACGAGGGCGACCACCGCGGCAACCTGCGCGAGCTGGAGCGCATCGCGCGCGCGCTGGGCCTGGACCCCGTCTCGATCTGGCCGTCGGGGCGTCCGTACGCGGACCTGCGCGCCGTGCGCCGCGCCGCGACGGTCGTGTCCCTGCCCCACGGCCGCCGCGCCGCGAAGACGCTCGCGCGCCGCCTGGGCGCGCGCCTGGTCGAGGCGGAACTCCCGTTCGGGCTGGAGGCGAGCCGCCGCTTCGTCGAGCAGCTCGGCCGCGAGCTGGGGCGCGAGGCGCGCGCGCGGGACTTCGTCGCGCGCGAGCTGGACGAGGTCGTGCCGCGCCTGGAGTGGACGGTGCCGCACGCGTTCCTGGGACGCCGCTTCGCGTTCGCCGGCGACCCGCACTTCGCGTCCGCGTTCGCCGAGCTCATCGAGGGCCTGGGCGGGCGCGTGGTGGGGACGATCGCCGTCGGCGCGGCCGGCCACCTGCCCGCGGGCCGGCGCGAGGAGCTGGCGGCCCGGCCCGGCACCGCGTTCGAGCCGGTGCCGGCCGAGGTCGCGGGGACCTGGGGCCGCTTCGCGGCGGGCGGCGCGGACCTGATCGTCGGCTCGGCGTTCGCGTTCGACCAGCTCGACCGCGGCCGCCGCTGGCTCGAGTTCGGCTTCCCGTCGGAGGACACGCACTTCCTGCGCGACGAGCCGTTCCTCGGCTTCCAGGGGGCGCTCGCGTTCCTGTCGCGCGTCGCCAACGAGGTCGCGCGCGGGCTCAACCCGGAGCGGACGCGATGAGCGGCGACGCCTCGGCGGCGACGGAGAAGCGGCACTGGGTCCGCCTGACCAAGTTCTGCAACCAGCGCTGCCTGTTCTGCCTGGACCGCTACGCGCAGACCGGCGGCGTCGTCCCGGTGCCGGCGGTGCGCCGCGAGCTGGCGCTCGGGCGCAAGCGCGGCCTGCGCCGCGTGGTGCTCAGCGGCGGCGAGCCGACGGTCCATCCCGACTTCGTCGGGATCGTCGCGCTTGCGCGCTCGCTCGGCTACGAGCACGTGCAGACGATCACCAACGGCCGGCGCTTCTGCTACGGGGACTTCTTCGCGCGGGCGGTCGAAGCGGGCCTGGACGAGGCGACTTTTTCCCTGCACGGCAACACCGCGGACCTGCACGACCGGCTGACGAAGGTCCCCGGCTCGTTCGTCCAGGCGGTGACGGCCCTGCGGCGCGCGCTGGCGACGCCGGGCTTCATCGTCAGCGTGGACGTGGTCATCAACCGCCTGAACCTGCCGGTCCTGCGCGAGCATCTGGACTTCTGCATCGGGCTGGGCGTGAGGGAGTTCGACCTGCTGGCGCTCGTCCCGTTCGGGGACGCGTGGAAGCACCGCGACGAGCTGGCGGTGGACTTCTCGGATCCCGCGGACCTGGCCCGGCTCCACCGCGCGCTGGAGGTCAGCCGCCGCGGCGACCTGCACGTCTGGACGAACCGCCTGCGCCCCGAGCACCTGGAGGGCTTCGAGTCCCTGATCCAGCCGCCGGAGAAGATCCTCGACGAAGTGCGCGGTCGCGGCCGCATCTTCGCGCGCTACCTGAACGGCGGCCGCGCGCCGGGCTGCCGCGGCGACTCGTGCCCGCACTGCTTCCTGCGCGACTTCTGCCGCGACCTGGACCGGACTCTGAAGGACGGCGTCCTGCCGCCGGCCTCGGGGCCGCTGTGCCTCCCGCCCCAGGCGAAGGCGGAGCCGTTCCGCTTCGGCCGCAAGCCCGACATCCAGGACTTCGCCGAGTTCTACATCGCCTCGCGCTACGCGCTGAAGGCGTCGGCGTGCGCCGGCTGCGCGCTCGCCGGGCGCTGCGACGGGCTGGGCGTGCGCCGCGTCCGCGCCGAGGGCTTCCGGGCGCTGAAGCGCGTCACGCCGCGCGCCGGGGCCGCGCGATGACCGCGCTCGCCTGCTACGCCTTCCTGCTCGCGCTCGGCGCGGCGGCGTCGTTCCAGGACTGGCGCGAGCGCAAGATCCGCAACCGCCTGATACTGGCCGGGCTCGCCTTCGCCGCCGCCGCGGCCGGCGGGCTGTTCCTCAACAGCCTGGCCGGGCATTGGCGCTGGCGGCTCGGCCCGATCGGCGAGTTCTACCTGCCCGCGCGGTTCTATCCGCGGCTGGCGCTGCACGCGGCGCTGAGCCTGGGCGCGGGCTTCCTCGTCTGGCGCCTGTCGGTGTGGCCGGCGGGCGACGCGAAGCTGTTCGCGCTGCTCGCCCTGCTCGCGGCGCTCGTGGACCCGAACCTGCCGGGCTTCCCGAGCTACCTGTTCCTGCTCCTGCTCATCAACATCTTCGTCCCCGCGGGGCTCGTGTTCGCCGTGGAGACCGTCGCGAAGGCGGTCCTGCGCCTGCGCGCGCTGGGCGAGTTGGATTGGCGCGTGTGGCCCAAGGCGAAGGCGGAGATGGTCGTGGTGCGCCTGCGCGACCTGTGGCCGCACCGCTTCGACTACTTCGTGCTCGCGGTCAATCTGCTCGCGCTGTTCCTGGGCCTCCAGGCGGCGCAGGCGCGCTTCTTCCGCGCCGTGGCCGAGCCGGGCCGCTCGCTGGGGACCTTCGCGTTCGCCTTCGTGTGCTGGCAGGGCGGCGCGTCGGTCCTGCGCGACCGGCGGGTCGGGCTGGCGGCGTTCGCGGCGCTGTGCGCCGCGGCGGCGGGCGGCGCGCTGTTCGGCGGCTGGCCGGGCGGCGCGCGCCTGCGGGACGCGGCGCGGATGACCCTCAACTTCGGCCTCCTCCTCTCCTTCGGCCGCCTCGCCTTCGACTGGTTCATCGAGCGCGACAGCCTGCGCGAGCTGCCGGCGGAGCAGGTGGAGCTCGGGACCGTCCTGGCCGACCAGACCTGGAGCGCGCTGTCGGCCGAGAAGGAGCTCGCGGGGCGCATGGGCGCGCGCTGCGTGGACGGGCTGACCGAGCAGGACGCGCGGACGCTGAAGGCGTGGCTCGGCGGCAAAGGCGCGCCGGCGGTCGCGGCCTACCGGACGATCCCGTTCGCGTTCTGGATCTTCCTGGGGACCCTGCTGACGCTGTCGAGCCGCGCGAACGCCGTCGCCCTGCTGGCGCCGTGGCTCGGCCGCGCGCGGGCGGCCCTGGCCGCGGCGCTCGGAGGCGGGCCGTGGTGAACGCCCCGTTCGCCGAGGTCGCGCCGCTCGTCGAGGCCGGGCGCTTCCCGGACGCGCTGCGCGCGCTGCGGCGCGTCGCGCGCCGCGGCGGCGCGGAGTGGGAGACGCTGATCTGGCTGGGGCGCATCGAGGAGCGCCGCGGGCGCGCGAAGGCGGCGGAGCGCGCGTTCCGCAAGGCGCTCGCCGCGAGCCCGGACGCGCCGCAGGTCCGCGTCGAGCTGGCGCGCTTCCTGGAGAGCGCGGGACGCGGCGACGAGGCGCGCGCGCTGGTGCGCGACGGGGCCGCGTCCGCGGACGGACGCGCGCCCCTGCTGGGGTTCGACCTCAGCCGGCGCCTGCTGTGGGAGGGCGCCGCCGCCGCGCCGGAGGACGTCGCGCGCCTGGAGGCGGAGACGCGCGCGGGCCTGGCCGCGGCCGCGGCGCCCGCCGCGGACCTGCTGCCGGAGCTGATCGACCGCGGCCGCTACGGGCCGGCGCTCGAGCGCGCGTACCTCGCGCGCCTGCGCGCGTGCGCGGCCGGCGACAAGCTCGCCCGCGAGGCGCCGCAGGCGTTCTCCGCGCTGATGTGCGCGGGGCGCTATCCGGCCGCGTTCCGCCTCGGCGAGGCCCTGCTCGACCTGCCGGGGCGGGCGGTCTCGCCGACGCAGTTCCTGTGGCCGTGGTGGCGGAAGGTCCGGCGGGCCGTCGCCGAGGACGCGTTCATCAAGGAGGAGCTCGCGCGCGTCCGCCGCGCGGCCCGCCGCGGCGGGCATCCGCTGTGGTTCGCGTACTACCGCGCGGTCCTGCTCGCCAACTGCGGCCGCAGCCGCGAGGCGATGGACGAGTACGCGCTGATCCGCGACCGCGGCGGGAAGCGGCACGCGTGGATGTTCCAGTCGTTCGTGCTGGCGAAGCTCTCCCTGCTGGACTTCCCCGGCGCGGTGAAGGTGTGCCGCGCGTTCTTGGACCGCGCGGGCTCGCACTGGTGGGTCCGCTGCCGGATGGCGGAGGCGCACCTGGCCGGCGGGGACGCGGCGGCGGCCTTCCGCGAGTTCGCGCGAGCCGAGGAGGCGGACGACCCGGCCGAGCGGCGCGAGGCGCTGACCTGGCACGGCGAGGCCCTGCTGTGGACCGGCGCCTACGCGCGCGCGCGGGCGAAGTTCGACGCGGCCGTCGCGCTCGGCGCCAGCGACTTCGTGCACGGCTGGCGCGGGGCCGCGCGCTGGAAGCTCGGCGACCGCCGGGGCGCGCTGGCCGACCTGGACCGGGCGGTGGCGGCCGACGCGAAGGACTTCGAGGCGCGCGCGTGGCGCGGGGAGTTCCTGCGCGTCCTCGGCCGCCGCGAGGAGAGCCGCCGCGACCTCGACCTGGTCGTCGCGTCCGCGCCGGACGACTTCTGGGCGCGCCTCAACCGCGCCCTGCTCCTCGGCGAGGGCGGCGACGCGGCCGGGATGGCCGAGGACTTCGCCGCGCTGCCTCGCCGGGTGACCGGCTTCGTCGCCGCGGGCCTCGGCCTGCCGGAGGACGCCCCGCTCGACGCGGCGGGCATGCGCGCGGTCGGCGAGTCGGCGCTGGAGCGGGCGAGAGGGGTGAGGCGATGGGAGACCTACGTGCAGTCGGTGTGGATGGGGGCGGGCGCGTGAGGCGCGCCGCGCCCGGCGGGCGCCTCGTGCTGATCCCCTGGCACATCGGCAACCGCCTCGACGTCACGGTGCGCGCGGTCCGCGAGGCGCGCGCGCTGCGCGTCTTCCTGGCGGAGGAGCCGGACGCGACGCGGCGGCAGTTCGAGGCCGACCTGGGCATCGACTGCGACGGCAAGGAGTTCCTCGCCATCCCCGAGAAGCCCGACGCGCCTTGGCTGGCGGACCTGCGCGCGCGCCTGCGCGGCGGCGACGCGGGGCTGATCTGCTCGGGCGGCGTCCCGTGCTTCATCGACCCCGGCGGCTGGGTCGTCGAGGCGCTGCGCGCGGCCGGGACGCCGGTCGCGGCGCTGGCCGGCCCGTCGATCCTCTCGACGATGCTGTCGCTGAGCGGGATCGAGTGGCCGCGCGAGCACTCGCGCGGGACCTTCGTGATCTGGCTGGAGGAGGACCCGGACGGCTTCAACAAGCGCGAGTTCCTGGAGACCTTCGCGCGGACGACCGAGCCGGTGTTCGTCTTCCTCGGCGTGCCGCAGTTCCGCGCGTGCGTGGCCGCGTTGGCGCCGCTGCTCGGCCGGCGACCGGTCACCGCCTTCTTCGACCTGACCAAGGTCCCCAAGTCGCGCTACCCGTACGCGGACCGCGTCGAGACGCTCGCGTGTTCGGATTGGGAGCGCGAGGCCGAAAACGTCCGCTGGGAGAAGGTCTCCGACGTGGCGCTGATGGTCCACGCGCTCCGGCGGAGGAAGCGCTCGTGAGCGAAGACGGCCGCCGCGTCGAGGTGCACCTCGGCACGCTGTGCAACAACCGCTGCGTGTTCTGCATGAGCGGCGTCGAGCGCGACGCGAAGGAGCCGTGGGCCGACTTCTCGCGCGTGGAGGAGGAGCTGCGCCACTTCCGCGCGGCGGGCTGCCGGTCCGCGGGCTTCCTCGGCGGCGAGCCGACCGTCTATCCGCGCATCCTCGACGCGATCGCCCGCGCGCGGGAGCTGGGCTACGAGCGCGTCGCGCTGTGCACCAACGGCACGCGCCTGTCCGACGCGGGCTTCGTCGCCGACCTGGTCGCCGCGGGCCTGACGCGCGTCACGGTCTCGGTCCACAGCCACCGCCCGGAGATCGAGGACGGGCTGATCACGCTGGTGCCGGGGAACCTCGCGCGCAAGGTCGCCGGCCTCAAGAACCTGCTCGCGTGGAGGCGCAAGGGCGCGCTGGCCGGCGGCGTCGCGCTGAACCCGGTCCTGTGCCGCCCGACGCTCGGCGACATCGAGGAGTACCTCGAGC